>CAYNJK010000005.1:0-26010 GCA_964397575.1 uncultured Saprospiraceae bacterium | reverse complement strand
AGATCCAGAAAATATTAATCCAAAAATGAGGCTTTCTCATGACGAGAAAGCCTCTTTTTTTTGACAGTGCTCTTTAATAAATCGCACAGATCAGAACTCTATGTAAACTGATTTGCATTTGTTAAGCTATCTCGATTTTAGCATAGGGTAAGACCCCTAATTTATTGTTTGAATATATAGAAGTTTTAACATAATTATCTAGTATGCAATTATGTTAGTGAAGATTGACTTATAACCAATTACTCATATAGTTTTTAAATAAGAAAGGCGCAGGAACCATGTTTTTGCGTCTTTTTTCATGCCCATTTGAGCTATGAACGCTAGTACTAGTTTTCGCTAACTATTAGTGCAAAAAAGGTCCGAAACTGCTAAGTATTGTAGGCTTAACACATAAATGCTACATATATTATTAGCAATCCCTATTTTTGCAGCAAATTCAATACATATGGCATTTGATATAGACATGATACGCAAGCACTATGCTGGGCTTGGAGATAAGATCGCTAAGATTAAATCTACACTTAACAGACCTCTGACTTTATCTGAGAAGATCCTATATTCTCATCTACATGAGGACTCACCTCTCAAGAATTATGGAAGAGGAAAGGACTATGTATTTTATGCTCCTGATAGAGTAGCGATGCAAGATGCTACAGCCCAGATGGCTCTATTACAGTTCATGATGGCGGGAAAGGATAAAGTAGCAGTGCCTTCTACAGTGCATTGTGATCACCTTATCCAAGCAAAGATAGGTGCTGATGCAGATCTTCAGAATGCCATGAATACAAGTAATGAAGTATTTAATTTTCTGGAGTCTGTCTCTGATAAGTATGGTATTGGCTTCTGGAAGCCGGGAGCAGGTATTATACACCAAGTAGTATTAGAAAATTATGCTTTCCCTGGTGGTATGATGATAGGTACAGATAGTCACACTGTAAATGCTGGTGGGCTAGGAATGGTCGCAATAGGTGTAGGTGGTGCTGATGCAGTAGATGTAATGGCTGGCATGCCTTGGGAACTGAAGAATCCTAAACTAATTGGTGTCAAATTAACAGGAAAACTTTCGGGTTGGTCATCTCCTAAAGATGTCATTCTCAAAGTTGCAGATATATTGACTGTAAAAGGTGGCACGGGTGCCATAGTAGAATACTTTGGCGACGGTGCTATAGGCATGTCATGTACAGGTAAAGGAACCATCTGTAACATGGGCGCTGAGATAGGGGCGACCACTTCTACCTTTGGCTATGACGAAAGTATGGATAGGTACCTTAGAGCGACAGATAGAGAAGACATTGCTGATGCAGCAAAGGCCGTAAAAGAACATCTAACAGGTGACGCTGAATGTTATTCAAATCCAGAAAAATATTTTGACCAAGTAATAGAGATTAATCTATCAGAGTTAAAGCCTTTGATCAATGGACCATTTACTCCGGATCTTTCTACAGGAGCTGGTAAAGAAATGACTGACAAGGCAACTAAAAACGACTGGCCTCTAGATGTAGAATGGGGATTGATCGGGTCATGTACTAATTCATCGTATGAAGATTTATCTAGAGCTGCATCTATCGCAAAGCAAGCTGTGGATAAAGGCCTGACAACCAAAGCAGAATTTGGTATCAATCCTGGTAGTGAGCAAGTAAGATTCACGACAGAAAGAGATGGTATCCTCAAGATATTTGAAGATCTAAATGCGAAGATCTTTACCAATGCCTGTGGACCTTGTATCGGTCAGTGGGCGAGATACAAAGACCCGATGAATGCTGCCAAAAATAGTATCATACATTCATTCAATAGAAACTTCTCCAAAAGAGCAGATGGTAATCCTAATACTCATGCCTTTGTCGCTTCTCCAGAGATGGTTGCAGCAATAGCAATTGCAGGAAGATTGGATTTCAACCCGATGACAGATACTTTGACAAATGATAAAGGAGAGGAAGTGAAATTGGATGAGCCGACAGGTTTCGAGTTACCTCCTAATGGATTTGCAGTAGAAGACAGAGGTTATAATGCACCAGCAGAAGATGGTAGCAGTATAGAAGTGAAAGTGGATCCTAAGTCTGACAGAATACAATTATTGACGCCTTTTAAGCCGATCCTACAAGATCAGATGACAGACATGAGAATCCTGATCAAAGTTAAAGGGAAGTGTACAACAGATCACATCTCTATGGCAGGACCATGGTTGACTTACAGAGGGCACCTAGAGAATATCTCTGAAAACTGTTACACAGGAGCAATCAATTACTTTAATGAGGAAGCCAATAAGGTCATCAACTACGAGACCAATGAGTATGGGCCAGTTCCAGATTCTGCAAGAACTTACCAGAAGAAAGGTATCGGTACAGTAGTCTTTGGAGAAGAGAACCTAGGTGAGGGTTCTTCTAGAGAGCATGCCGCAATGGAGCCTAGATTCTTAGGTGTCAATGCAGTTATCGTAAAATCATTTGCGAGAATCCATGAGACAAATCTGAAGAAACAAGGAATGCTGGCATTGACTTTTGAAGACAATGCAGACTACGATAAAGTAAGACAAGATGACCAAGTCAGTATATTCGGCTACCAAGAAATGGAAGCTGGAAAACCACTGATGGTATACTTAAGACATGCGGATGGTACTGATGATTTCTTCTTGGTGAATCATACCTACAATAAAGCGCAGATAGAGTGGGTCAAAGAAGGGTCTGCTCTGAATAAGATTAGAAAAGATATGGGAGTGGCATAGGTGCCTTCCCAGATAAAATGAATATGATGGCTGTATCCTTTGGGTATGGCCATTTTTTTTGCTTAAATAATTAGGCTCTTTAGAATACTAATACTAAAAAAATTAGCTTTAGGACAACGAAGATATTACGAGGAGGTAAAAAGTCTAGTTTCAATTTATATCCTGGTTAAAACCGGAACATTCCTTCTGCTTTTGCTAGAGCTAGAAAATTCTACTTCTTCAACTCATCTAAATTGTAGTAAATGAAAGTTACAGTTGAAAAAAATGAACAAGTTGCAAATTTGATCTTTGCAACAATTTATCCTCTTTACTGGAATAGACTGGAAAAGCATGGAAGGACAAAAGAAGAGTTCCATAAAGTAATAGAGTGGTTTACTGGCTATGACGAAGATAAATTACAATCCCTTATAGAAAAGAAAGTAACCTTTAGAACGTTTTTTGAAAAAGCAAAAACGCATCCCAATGCACATATGATCAAAGGAGTTGTATGTGGTTACCGTATAGAAGAAATAGAAGATGAATTTAAAGTATACAAACAAAGTAGACAACTAGAGAAGTTAATTGATGAGTTGGCAAGAGGTCGGAAAATGGAAAAAATTTTACGAAAAGAGAAGAAGTAAAAACTGGAGTTAGCTAGTTGATAAGCTCATTGAAGCAAGAGATAACTGACCATTAGAAAGAATAATTAAATTCAAACGCTAAAGTAGAGAGTAAATGACTAGACCACTAAAAGTACTTATCTCAGGAACCGGATTTGCAGGACAAGGTCATGCTGACACCTTTAGAAATGTAGGAGCTGAAATTGTAGGAATGGTGGGCCGTACGCCGTCTGTCTTAGATTCTGTTGCTTCGAAAAAAGCGATACCATATACCAATACCGATTGGGAAGAAGCTCTAGCCGATTGCCAGCCAGACATTGTATCTATAGGAACACCTGGTGGCGCACATTATAAAACTATCATACCTGCTATTCAGCAAGGATGTCATGTGTATTGTGACAAACCACTTTCGGATACTGGTGCTTCAGCAATGGAACTGTATGACTTAGCTAGACAATATAAAGTAAAGACAGCCTTTGCTTCTAGTTTTCGATATATGCCTTGTGTACAACATGCAAAACAGCTAGTCGCAAGCGGGGCCATAGGAGAACCACTGGAAGTAGAATGTATTTCACATTTTAATCTAGAAAAGGATATTCCATTCGGTTGGTCTCATAGAAAGGAAGAAGGCGGTGGTAGATTAAATAACAACTTTACACATAAAATTTCTATCGTTACCTCTGTTATCGGAGAGAATATCATTGCGATTAGTGGAGAAGTACGAGATGACCTAGGGAAGGCACCCATAGTCACTGGTGTTCATAATTTCAAAACAAGACGAGACCATATTCCTAAAGATCTGAATGATCCTAATCTTACTTGGGGAGAAAGTAATGTGGAGTGGAGCTACACTGTGTTAGCCCAGATAGAAAGTCCATTGACATCAAAACCAGTTTCGGTACTTTTTAAGCATGGGGGACTTAATCCCAGATTTAATGAGGATCATATTGTATTCTATGGATCTAAGGGAGCTATTTACATTAAAGGACATTATGGCCATGGACCTTTGTATATCTGGGGCAAGGAAAATTCTTGGGATGAACTCAGTACTCCTCTTTCTATAGTAGCTGCGCAGCCCAAAATCAAGGGTGATACTGAGAGAAATTGGGAATGCCTTGCAAGAGAATTTGTCAAAGATATTAAAGGAGAACCCTTTGCTCCTTACCAAACTTTCAAAGAGGGTAGTCTATATCAACAATTAATTGATGTCATTAGAAAAAATGGAAACTGGACCAAGGTTCGTCATCTGCAATAATAGATAGTGGAAGACAACCAGATGATTTATGAATATTGGGTGATTGCTGGCTACTTTATACTGGTTATAAGTATCGGTCTTACGTTTAAAAAAATGGCTTCGAAGTCTACAAGCGATTATTTCCGAGGTGGTGGAAGAATGCTTTGGTGGATGGTAGGTTCTACGGCTTTCATGATGCAATTTTCAGCTTGGACATTTACGGGTGCAGCGGGGAAAGCATTTACTGATGGCTTTGCAGTTTGCTTAGTCTTCATAGCTAATACATTTTCCTACTTCTGTGGATGGTTGTATTTCGCTAAGCGATTTCGTCAGATGCGAGTGGATACCCCTACAGAAGCGATTAATGGACGTTTTGGTCCTCAGAACGAACTTTTTTTTTCTTGGGCTCTCATCATTTTCACCTTAATCAATGCAGGCATCTGGCTTAATGCCCTCGGTGTATTTGCTAGTGCTGTTTTTAGTGCAGATATAAGTGTTACAATTATAGCAACGGGCCTGACGGTTGTATTTGTTTCTGTACTTTCTGGTGCTTGGGGGGTAGTCGCTTCTGATTTTATGCAAACTTTAGTCGTTGCGGTTATATCAATTGCTTGTGCTATTGTCGCTCTAGTAAAAGTAGGTGGACCAATTAATCTAGTGAAAAATTTTCCTTCAGATTTTGTCATTGGTCCTAATATGAATTATCCCTTGCTCCTGGTGGGTACTTTTGTCTTCTTCTTGGCCAAGCAATTGGTGACGATTATGAATTTGCACGACTCATTCAGGTTTTTAAACGCTAAGGATTCTGAGAATGCTCGTAAAGCAGCCTTTCTAGCAATGTGCCTCATGGGTCTGGGCAGTATAATATGGTTTATTCCTCCATGGGCATCAGCAATTCTTTATCCAGATGCGGCCTTGGCGTATCCTGAATTAGGGAACAAGGCGGGGGATGCAATCTATCTAGTGTTTACACGTAATACGATGCCTGTAGGTACTGTAGGATTAATGCTTGCAGGATTGTTTGCGGCCTCGATGTCCTCTATGGATTCTGCGTTAAACAAAAATACTGGTATCATGATACGTAGTGTCTATGAGCCTTTCCTGCAAAGAAAAGGAAGACACGTTACTGACAAAAAACTTTTGAGACTTAGCATGCTACTTAGCTTCTTAAGTGGAGTTTTGGTTATTGGAATGGCACTCTTTTTTAAGTCCTTGAAGGAGTTAAGTTTGTTCGATCTTATGATGTCGGTTTCTTCTATGATTCAGGTGCCTTTGTTGATTCCTTTGATCCTTGGCATTTTTGTAAAGAAGACTCCACGGTGGGCACCGTGGGTGACTGTCTTACTTGGCCTCTTTTTATCATGGTTGATGAAAGAAGTCATAACAGCGGAGGTCGTTGCACGGTGGATAGGAGTCAGTTCTTTTACTGCACGTGAGGCAACTGATTTAAATTTGATTCTTACCTTGGGCGCACATGTTTTTATTACAGCAGGGTTTTTCTATATGACTTCATTTTTCTATGATGAATCAAAAGATGCAAACAAAGAACAGACGGTACAATTTTTTAAAAATCTAGAAACAGCTGTCATTGCTGATGACTTGCAAGACGATTATGATAAGAAACAAAGAATAAAATTGGGGGGCATGGTGATTGCAATGAGTACAGGTATATTGCTCATGGCTTTGATTCCAAATCCACTTTGGGGAAGGATGATATTTATCATTTGTTCTATGGTCATTATGACAATTGGATTATTGTTGAGGAGAAATGCTGAAGCAAAACTTCCGTTCTAAATTTAGGATATGAATTCATTAATCTACTATTTACTTCTTCTGACTCTTACGAGTTTGACAGCTTGCAATACTCACAATGTCGATTCTGTTCAGGTGCGATATGGAAATGATGATTCTGCTGGTGGAGGCGAATCATATATTATCACGACATCCGTTGCTGAGTATTATCTCGACAAGGTTGGCGGTGGCCTCTCCAGTATGGTGGATAATGATGGCGTAGATTGGTTAGGATTTCACAATGCGCCTGACTCAGGACACAAAGGTGAGTATAGAGGTTTTCCTAATGCCGTCCATAAACAGGATGGAAGTTATTTTCATGCTATGAATCAAAAGACAGATCCTTCCAGTTCTAAAGTAGAAAAAGAAACTGCTGATCATGTCCGTATTAGTTTTACTACAGCTAACCAAAAGTGGCAAGGGGTTTATGATTTTTATCCAGAACGCTGTGACTTTACCATGCTTAAGATAAGCTCCGGGTACAAATATTGGATTCAGTATGAAGGCACTCCAGGAGGGGAAATGGACAGTACTGATTTTTGGGTTGCCTCTGGAAATAGTAAGAGACATCCTATCAGAGAACATTTTGTTGGAGATTTACCAAATCCGGAGTGGATTGCTTTTGGAGATATAACTGCTCCACGAGTTTTATATATGTTGCATCATCAGAATGATACATTTCCAGATAATTATGTTGATAGAGCGGACATGACTGTCTTTGCATTCGGAAGAGAAAATAAAGATAAATTTTTAACTACAGAGCAGCGGTTCTCAATTGGATTCATAGAGTCTACAGATTATGAACAAATTGCTCAATCAATTAAACAAGTTCTAAAGAAGTCCTGATCTTATGAAGATTACAAAAATAAAAGTATTTATAAATAACCCGGACCGAAATTTTGTTACTGTTAAAATAGAAACAGATGAAGGCCTTTCTGGATTGGGAGATGCCACATTAAATGGCAGAGAGATGGCAGTGGTTGCCTACTTAGAACAGCATATCGCTCCATGCCTTATCGGGAAAGAAGCGCATCAGGTAGAAGACATATGGCAGTATCTATACAAAGGAGCCTATTGGAGAAGAGGTCCAGTGACTATGAGTGCTATAGCTGGTGTAGACATGGCGCTATGGGATCTAAAAGGAAAAGCTGCTGGACTACCGGTCTATCAATTATTAGGAGGTCAAAGTCGATCAAAAATAAGAACCTATGGACATGCCAATGGTAACACAGTAGATGAAACACTTACACAGCTAGGCCAGCTTATAGATAAAGGCTTTACGGCTGTTAGACTACAATGTGCTATTCCAGGCCTAGAGAGCAACTATGGAGTCCTTTCTGATAACAAAGACTATTACGAATTACAAAGCAATCGATCGCTGCCGCCAGAACAAATTTGGAACACTAATAAGTATATCAATTTTATTCCTGCATTATTTAAAAAAGCTCGAGAGCAATTCGGCAATAATATAGAACTACTCCATGATGTCCATAGCAGACTTACTCCTATAGAGGCAGCAAGATTGGGGAAGGAATTGGAGCCCTACCATTTGTTCTTTTTGGAAGATGCAGTGCCATCAGAAAATCCAGATAACTACAGGCTGATCCGAAAACATACGACGACTCCATTAGCTGTAGGAGAAGTTTTTAATTCAATTTGGGATGGCAAAGACTTAATCCAGAATCAGAATATTGATTTTATTCGATCAGCAGCTACACATATAGGAGGGATTACATCTATGAGAAGGCTGGCTGATTTTGCGGCCTTGTTTGAAGTTAGAACAGCTCCTCATGGCCCGCCAGATATTTCGCCTATAGGACATGCAGCACATGCTCATCTCAATATTTGGGCTCCAAATTTTGGAATCCAAGAATTCATAGGTTTTGGTGGAGAAAAAATGAATAAGGTATTCAGTCATCCAATGAGATTCGAAAAAGGTTTTCTTTACTTAGAAGATAAGCCTGGATTAGGTGTAGATTTTGATGAAAGTGAAGCTTCGAAGTACCAATATAAAAGATCCTATTTACCTATTAGTAGACTAGAGGATGGTACTCTGTGGGACTGGTAGGGCAGAAGTGAATATATCATACCCTTGTTAAGGTCCTATAGATAGATAAATATGTATACTTTTAGCGGTTCATGTTTTACAATCCAGTTGATTATTAATGGAAATAGCACCAAAAACAGGTTTTAAAGGACTACTAGAAAATTGGCAAAGCGATCTTATAGCAGGTGTTAGTGTGGCTTTGATAGCCTTGCCCTTGTCCTTAGGTATAGCCTTAGCTGCCGGGGCTCCAGCTATGGCAGGAATACTATCTGCAGTTGTAGGTGGTGTAGTTACAACATTCTATCGGGGTGGTCATATCTCAGTCAATGGCCCAGCCAAAGGTGTTATTGCAGTCATTCTATTAGGCCTTGCGTCGATGGATGATGGTACAGGACAAGCCTTTAATTATGTATTGGCTGCAGTAGTCGTATCCGGTGCCTTACAAGTCTTATTGGGCATCTTGAAATTAGGGCGCCTAGCTGATATTTTTCATTCCTCTGTAATTCATGGAATTTTGGCTGCCATTGGCATTGTCATTTTTGCCAAACAAATTCACTATGCCCTAGGTACCTATTCCAAAAGTCCGAGCATCGTCCAGAATCTCGTAGATGCAGTTAAGTATTTACCCCAAGCCAATCCATTTGTGGTCATCATTTCTTTGGTGGGTTTATTTGTGTTATTGTTTCATTCGAAACTTAAAAATAGATTTTTCCATATTTTACCTACACCTATGTGGGTTATAGCACTGTCTATACCCTTTGTATATTATTTCAACTTTTTTGAAGAACAAACGCTTTCGTTTTTAGGTAAAGCACATAAGGTAGGACCTAAGCTGCTCTTAGATATTCCAGATAATATTATGGATTCTATTATGCATCCAAATTTTGGAATGATCGGAACATTTAAATTCTGGACAACTGTTATATCCATTTTAATCATATCAAGTATTGAGTCATTAGCTATTGCAAAAGCAGTTGACAAAATTGATCCATACAAAAGAAAGACAGATTTAAATAAGGATTTGACTGGTATCGGTATTGCAACGATGGTTGCAGGTATGATAGGGGGCTTGCCGATAATAGCGGTGATAATAAGAAGTACCGTCAATATCCATAATGGTGCAAAAACTAAGTGGTCCAATATGTACCAAGGGCTTTTGTTGTTATTGTTTATTGTTGTATTGAGCCCAGTAATGACTAAGGTGCCACTTTGTGCTTTTGCAATTCTGCTTGTCTATACTGGATTTAAATTAGCTTCTCCTGCCGTTTTCAAACAAGTGTATAGCCATGGAACCGAACAATTAATTTTCTTTATTGCGACGATGGTTTTAACCCTTTACACCAATTTATTAGTTGGGTTATTAGGAGGCTTATTATTGGCTATGGTCAGTCATATGTTATTAGCTAAGGTGTCTATCCCTCGATTTTTTAAAATGATTTATAAGTCGGGTTCAGATTTGGTTGAGAATTCTGATGGTAGTTATGATTTGAAAATTAAAGGGATCGCCAATTTTTTAGGCATACTGAAAATAGATAAGTTGGTTTCCAAAATTCCTTCAGGAGCAGATGTCAATATAGATTTATCTGAAACAAGATTGGTCGGTATGACCTATATGGACTATCTCGTGGATTACTTAAAAACACAAAAAGATTCAGGTGGCAAAGTTGTTATACAAGGGTTGGACTCTCATGTGTCCTCCTCAACTCACAATAGAGCTTTAAAACTGTCTTTAAACAAATCTTTCGCTAAGTTATCTCCAAGACAAACTAGATTACAAAATTTGGCCAATGAAAACGATTATCAATACGCCAGTCCAGTAGATTGGGACACCAAGTATCTTAAGAACTTTCATTTCTTTGAAATCAGACCGATTGAAAGTAAATCAAATTGTCTCAAAGGAACATTTAAAGATTTGGAGATGTCTTGGGAAATTGCGGATGTCACCTTCAGTGAAGGCGCAGCTTTTACAGCTGAAACATTTAACACGACTCTAATGGTCATTAAGTTAAATAAAAAAATACCCGTTTTTACCATGGAGAAAGAAGGCGTATTTGAGAATATATTTGATCGTGTGATGGCCTATGCAGGCTATAAAGATGTTGATTTTGAGATGTACCCAGATTTTTCTAACAAGTTCCTCATCAAGGGTAGTAACGAATCTGAAATTCGATCATTTTTCACAGCTGAAATTATACGTTTCTTCGAAAATCATCAGATTTATCATTTGGAAAGTAACGGTGAATCACTACTTATTTTTGATAAAATAAAATTTGCCAGGACAGACGAAACCGTAGCCTTTATTGATTATGGAAAGGAGTTGGCCTTGCTTTTAGGTGAAGCTAGTTAGGCTATAGCTAGCGGTTTTTTCACTGATACTTCTAATTGCGACTTTCTATTCTGTCTTTTAACTTTAACAAGGCTTAAATTCGTACAGACTTAGTTGTTGCTATATAAATTAGAAACCATGAGTAAGCATAAAGAGGAGAATAAAGATAAACTAGCTCTTGCGGTCTATAACAAGATGATGGAGCAAGACTATTGTAGTCAATGGCTTAATATAAATCCAATATCAATCAAAGAAGGTTATTGCAAGATCTCAATGGTTGTACGAAAAGAAATGCTCAATGGTTACGGTATTCTTCATGGAGGTATCGCTTTCACTTTTGCTGACAGTGCCTTTGCCTTTGCGTCCAATTCTTACGGACGACTAGCTGTCTCTATCAATGGCAACATCATCTACTCTAAATCAGCACAAGAAGGCGAATTGCTTTTTGCCGAAGCTACAGCCCTTAATGTTACACATAAGACTGCGGATTTTGATGTCAAAGTGATGAATGAAAAAGCAGTAGTTTACTATTACTTCAGAGGTACTGTCTACCGTACAAGTAAAGAAGTTCTTGATCAGTAGTTACTTGTAGGTTTAGCATTCAAGAAAGATTCCCTCAGGAAGGTTAAGCAGCAATAGCTGTTATCTAGCTACAAGAAACTTTTCTACTTTTCTTACTCCATTTCTAAATTCTGCAGAAACATAATAGATTCCAGGACTCAAAGCTGAAACATCAATTTGGCCAAGATTATTATCCGTGTAAAAATTCAATACAGGTATGCCTAAAGAGTTAATAACAACAACACTTTCTAAGATGTGATTGTTAATTTTAGCCTCATAACTTAAGGTATTGCTAGCTGGGTTAGGTGATAACTTAAGCAATACTTCTGAGAGAATATTTTCTTGTGTCGCAGTTAATAATTCAGGGTTATTAAAAACTTCATCCAAGTAGTCTATTCTAGCTCTTATCCAATCAAAAGTATATTCATTGTTACTGCCAAAAGTCTCACAACCTTGCCATGTCGCTAATTCTCGTTCATATACTTTGTTTGTTCTCAGATAATTTATTTCAGAATTGAAATTTTCTATGAGATTGTCTGTAGTAATTGTATTCTCTCGCAGGTCTTTCCATTTGTTTTCTAGTCGTACAAGAAATCCATCTGAGCTATTATCTAGTAAGAGTTTTTCATAGAGTCCATTGGTTAGAATATCATCAGTAATATTTTCAACGGAACCATTCCATATAATTCCAAAACTGCCATCCAGATCCCAAGGAATATAGAAGTACGGTTCATCAGTATCATACTTTGCAATAAAAGTATTCTTGCCCGCATTATCTGTTGCTCTTAATAGATTAAGGAAAATGAAATAATTTACCGCGTTGTCTAAGTCGAATTGGTCACGATAGTTGTCAATGAAAGGTGTCCAATCTTCATTTATTACGAAATCTACAAACTCATAAATATTTGTCCAATCTATTTCCTCATCAGGGTATATGAACTCGAAGCCACTCCATATGTTACTTTGATTGTTAAATTGGGGTAGGGCTGCAAAGGTAGAAGCACCCCAGCCAATACCCTTATATAGTTCGCCTCTTGTTACATCATCATATTTCTTAAGGCGGAGTTGCTTTCTGTCGTTTCTTTCACTTAGAGTATAGAGACCTCTATATGCACCGTTGACAAATAGTTCTACGTATTCTTGCCTTACACCGTTTATAGCTGTTGGCTCATCATTCTGATAAGACAACGTATCTATTTTGCGCCACAAATCATAGCCAAGTTTGCTGCGTATTCTCATAGGCTCATTGCACATGGCTTGCAAATTCCAGTCGTCGTCACACCGCAAACCTAGTAAGCAAAAGTCAGTTTTGTTTTCTCCGTCCGCATCACTCCAGAACTCTATTCTGAAGGATTTCTTAGGTAAGGTTTGGGTCCAACCTCCTCTGTGCTCGACACCGATATAACTAGTAGTGTAATTGCCGCTGTGCTCACATAAAGCAAAATTGGCAAGAACTCTGGGTTCGTCTACTATCTCGTTAGCCGTTGTAATATTTATAATAGGTAGTTCTGAAAAATACAGACGATGCGCTTGTTCCTTTTCATCTAGTACCTTGTATAAACTGCCTATTTCCAATTCTTGTATACTCTCTTCAAAAGTATAAGTCGTAGCCTTTGCTAAAATGCCGATTTTTAATTCTGGAAACGAAAGATTTAAACTATCTACATCTTTATTGATGACAATGAGTCTTTGGCTGGTGTCTATATTAAAATACTTTGACTCAATGCTCACGATACCTTGAGAGTGAATAGCCGAACTAAAAAGAACTATGAGAATGGTCTGATAAAGTATCTTTTTTGTCATTTATGTTTCTACGGGCCTTTATATATTGAATGTAAGGATATTCTTAGTCTAGGCATTTGAGGACTACTCGTAACCTAAGTATACTAAGATAGTAAAACTGCATTCAAAGCTATGTCTGCATACAACAGTTCCTTATTTACTCTCTGAATCATTTCCTTAATAGAGATTTATTCAAGATATTAAAGGTATTATCTTACCATGCTTAATATGTTATGAAGAAAATTCTCCTACTCCTTTTTACTATTACAACAGTGCTGGTATCTGCTCAGAGCACTAATAGGTCTACCTCCTCTTACCTCAATCAGTTTAGAGTCCACAAAAACGAGGTGCCAAATCTCAAGCTCGAAGACTTTTTTAGTACCCAAAGCACTTTAATGGGCCTTAGTTCAGATGATGAGCTGCGTCTCTTAAGAAGTGAAGCAGGGATGAATGGCTTCCAGCACCACAGATATGAGCACTATTACAAAGGTGTCCAAGTCTATGGCAGTCAGTACCTAGTACATACAAAAGATGGATTGGTTACTTCATCCAATGGAAGTTATTTTCCGGGGATAGAGCTTAGTGTAGAACCAGCGCTTACTGAGGAACAGGCACTAAGGTTGGCGATGAATAAAATGGATGCTGAAGAATATGCATGGGAATTACAAACCAAGAGCAGAAAAGAAAGACCGGAGCCACAATTGGTTATCATAGATAGAGCAATACCTAAAGTCACTGGAAATTATAAATTGGCATACAGAGTCGAACTGGCTAGTACGAAGCCATTTGCAGCTATGAGTTACTTTGTAGATGCACAAAATGGTCACATAATTTTCGAAATAACAGAAGACCAAACACATGCGGTTCCTGGATCAGGAAAGACAAAGTACTACGGAGAACAATCTTTTACAGTAGACTCTATAAGTTCAGATGTATATATATTAAGAGACCCTTCTCGGTCATCTTCTGCCAATGCGGTGTATAACGGAACTCCTGGGAATATATTCACAAATACGAGCAGTTTCTTTGACCTAGAAAACGAAGATCAAAATGAAGTAGCTGTGGATGCTCATTACCTCATTGCAGAGTTTTATGATGTGCTTAGAGACGAGTTTGATTGGTTGGGCTTAGATAATAATGACAGAGCTATGGAAGCAATCATCCACGCTGGAGACTTTATAAATGCCTCATGGAATGGATCGCATGCGAGCTTTGGAAATGGAGACTGTAACCATGGTCCCTTAGTTACTGCTGAAGTTGTGTCGCATGAATTCATGCATGGTATCATAGACTTTACCTCAGAGTTAATATATAGAGACGAGTCTGGAGCTATAAATGAAAGTATGGCAGATGTCATGGGCCAATACTTGGAGTATGTAATTGATAGAGAAAATTTCTCATGGGAATTAGGCAGTTCTTTCCATCTCACAGAGGGATTAAATCCTTTAAGGCATATGGATGACCCACTCAAAGCTATGGACCCTGAGTTGTATGGAGGAGAGTTATGGGTAGATGGCGGAGGAGTACATACTAACAGTTCTATAGGCAACCTAATGTATGTGATGCTGTCAGACGGAAGAGAAGGCACTAATGCGGCTGGTGTAGATTTCCAAGTGCAAGGTATAGGCATAGAACAAGCGGCAAAGTTTTTATTTTATGTTAATAGAATGTACCTGAACCCCTCTTCTACTTACAATGAATATTCAGCAGTTAGCTTATTAGCTGCAGAAGAGTTTTTCGGTGGAGACCCAGTTATAATGGAAAGTATTGCCAATGCATGGAAAGCGGTAGGTCTACCGACGATAATAAATACCGATGATGTCTATGATCTGATCATCAATACTTTTACAGAAACTGTTTCTTGTGAGTGGGGAGAGTTTGCTAATATTATCTTGTCTATAGATAATGTTGGTACTATTCCTTACGAAGCTGCAAGTGGTGGTAGGCTTATTATCACTGATGGTTCTGATGACAGTTTTGAAGAGTATCTTCTACTAGAAGATATTTTACCTGGTGAATCTTTCGAGCTGATAGTAGATGATCAAGTAGTAAGAAACCGTGAACAAAAAGTAGTCTTTTATGAGCTTTTTGTTGCTGATGAAGAAAATGGAAACTTACAAACTGATTTTATTCTTACTACTGAAGTTCAAGAAAACGAAATTGCTGTAGCTACACAAGTTTTATCTACTAGTTGTTTTCAGACAGAATTTCCTGTTGGTATATCCATAAGTAATCTTGCTTGCAATACCTTACTTGAAGGAACCAATCTCGTATTAAGAATAGAGAACAACTCTGGAGAAACTGTACTCGAAGAAATTTTAGAGACAGAAGTTCCTCTGGAAGAAGGTGGTACAATTACCTATGAAAGACTAGTCGAGATACAAGAAGGTGAGAGTTTTAGTGCAATAGTTACTCTGGTAGGGGATAATAACCCTCTTAATAATGAATCTACATTTAGTGTTGCCACATTAGAACCTATTAAAAATGAGTATTTCAATGGGTTTGACTCTTCTGGTGATCTAGATAATCAGATTAGTGTCGGTGTTCTAGGGTTCAGAGATAATATATTCCGTTACGAACGTGACGATAGATTTACAACAACAGGGTTTTTTGGCGAAAGCTCTGGACCTCTATGTCATATACCGGAAGATAATTGGAACCTGTCTGCTGATTATAATTTTAGTGGTGACGTTTCGGCAGTGATAGATGCTTGTCTAGATCTGGAGAAAATGGAAGGACCAAAAGTATTGTTTGATCTCTTGCAATGGAGAAATGAGAATGATGATTTTGCAGGAACAGAGACAAGCAGCTTACGACTGACCTGGGAAGAACAAGGACAATTAGTAGAACAAGTTATCGAAGGCCAGGAAGAAGGTGTAAATGTAGCGCATACTATAGACCTGCCTGCTAGGTACAAGGGGCCATTTAGTATGCAATTTCTGACGAGAACTGGAACTGAACTGACTGCTGGAGATTTTCTTTTCCATGATGTCATGATGTTAAATAATCTTATCATCCTGAATGATGGAGCCAGCAGCACTACAGACCAGAGTGAAAGTATCAGACTCAGTCTCTTTCCAAATCCAGCTGCAGAAGAGTTGTTTTTAGAGACCAGTGAGATTCTAAAGGCGTATAGTATTTTTGATTTGAATGGAAGATTATTACATAGAGAAGCTAACCTAAACGAGAAACTGATGGCAGTAGATATATCTCAGTTTGATGCTGGGATGTACAATCTTTTAGCTGAAGATAAGAAGGGTAATCAAGTGAATAGAAAGTTTGTAAAAGTAGACTAGCATATAGTTGGGCTGCTTGGTTCACTTCTAAAAATGGCTGTTTCTCTCGGGAGCAGCCATTTTTTTATTGCTATTCAAGACAATTCAGTATGTAAGTTTTACCGAATTCTCAATAATCTATTATGATTTTGCAATCATTCCTATGAGTAGAATAGATAATGTCATCATTTGATAACACAAAATATTCATCTGACCACTTGTGGCGTCTTTGTAAAGAAGATGATCATGGAGCTTTCAAACAGTTATTTGATAATGAATTTGAAAAACTCCTAGCCTATGGGCAAAAGATTGATATGCTGCTATAGATGTATATGACGAAAAACCCATATTCAATCCAAATCATCCGTTATTACAGATGAACAATGTACTGTGTACACCACATCTCGGTTATGTAGAAAGATCAGGCTATGAATTGTACTTTGGGATAGCGTTTACTAATCTCTTGAAATGGCTAGAAAAAAAAGGATCCTAGACTTCATGAGAATTTCTTCTTTCCACTAAACAACTTAATGTAACTAATAATATAGTTGTAAAACTAAAAAATTAGTTATAATTTTGTTTTGTCCAATTATTCCCTTGCAGCTAATTCTAATTAGATAAAATGGATAAAAGTAAACTTACCAAAGCCGAAGAAGAAATAATGCAAATGTTCTGGGCTCTTGGTCCAAGTACTGTCAGTCATTTAATCAAACAGATGCCTGATCCTAAACCTCCCCATAGCACGATTTCTACTTTCGTACGCATACTGGAGAAGAAAGGTTATCTAGATCATAAAGCCTATGGTAGAACCTATGAGTATTTTCCTCTGATATCAAAAGAGACCTATTCCAAATTTTCTTTAAGAAACTTAGTGAAAGGTTACTTCTCAGGCTCTATGAATGAAATGGTTTCCTTTCTTGTAAAGGAAAATGATCTTAGTCTCAAAGAGTTGTCAGAACTTATTACCAAACTAGAAGAAGAGTAAATATGGAACTGCTTGCTTATTTGGTAAAAGTAACTTTGGTGTGGATATTCTTTTTTGGCGTCTACAGACTGAGCTATCACAGATTTACACATTTCAATCTGAATAGAATCTATCTGATAATTACAGTTGTTTTAGGTTTAGTGCTCCCGCTTTTGGCATATGTAGATGGGACATCCAGTATACAACCTTCGATTGTGGTGGATTATTCTGCGCCGATTATATACTCCATAGATGAGGTTTTTCTGCATTCTGCAAAAGTGGATAATTCTGCTTTTTGGTATTCGGCATTCTTATTTATTTATGGACTCGGATTTGCTTACACTTTGTTTAATTTTTTGCTTGGCGTTATCAAGATATTCAAGATAGCTCTACGTGCTGATAAGCAAGAGCAACAAGGCTTAGTCATTTATTATTCTGATCATTTCCATTTGCCATTCTCATTTTACAAATGGGTTTTTCTCAGTAAGTCCTTCCCTCTGGCGAACCATGAAAAATTAATTCTAAATCACGAACGCTGTCATGTACAGCAAGGGCACACCTTTGATACTATTTTCTTAGAGCTGGTAAAAATATTTTTCTGGTGCAGCCCTATTATTTATTTTATCAAGAAAGAACTAGTAAAAGTTCATGAGTATCTAGCAGATCAGTTTTCTTCTCAGAACCAAGATATAAAAGAGTATGGCCAACTCTTGTTAGGGCAAAGCTCAGCTTCTGTTGAGCTTGCCTTGACACATCATTTTTTTCAAGCACATTTAAAAAACAGATTAGTCATGTTGAAACAAAAAAAATCTTCTAATAAGAGTATGGCCCTGTATGCATTGGCATTACCGGTAATTTTAATTGTAGGACTTAGTTTTCTGCCTTACAGCGACAGTATTCCCAATGAGCCACTCCAAACTGAAATGAGTGAAACTGCTCGGAACAAGAATGAAACAGCTGTAATGATGGATGGTAATAGGGTGATACCAACCAAAGAATTATCCGTCCTAGAGATTAAAGATGCTCCACCATTGGAATCATCACTAATAAAATTTAATCTCAATAATGACCACACCTTGATGACTGTAGATAGCCACGAAACCGATTTTGATATTACAGTCCATAGCAAGTATGGAGAGGAACAAGCTGTTACACAAGCTGGCTATGAAGTAAACATAGCTGGTCTGCCAACGGATGTTTACTTAATCAACTACAAAAGTAAAGATCTACGGTTTAATCAAGTATTACAGATCTATCGAGCAGAATCAGAAAGCAAAGACAGCAGTAAACAGGTCTTTATACAGGTGGATAAAATGCCTCAGTTTCCAGGTTGTGAGAACGATGATTGTAGCCAAAAGAAGCTTATAGAATATGTAGTGGCAAATCTGAATTATCCTAAATCTGCTCAGCAAGCCGGCATAGAAGGCGTAGTTGTTGCACAGTATGTGGTAGATAAAAATGGAGTAGTGAATGATATAAATTTGGTAAGAAATGTATCTACGGACTGCGATCAAGCGAGTAAAGCTTTGCTAGAAAAAATGGCTGAAGAGGTTAAGTGGATTCCTGGTCAGCTCCGAGGAGAGAAGGTAAGTGTAAGAATGACCCTACCTATAAAATTCAAATTGGAAGAAGCACAAAATTCAGACGACTTTATCTTGTATCAAAATGTGCCAAATCCTTTCGATGATAGAACTACAATTAAATTCCAAATGCCAACCGTTGGGCAAGCCACATTAAATTTCTACAATATCCAGGGTGAAGTTATAAAAACAATCCAGGGTAGTTATGACCAAGGTATTCATGAAATAGAAATAACTGCAGAAGAACTAGGTATAGTGGGGGTAGTATATTATCAGCTGAAAGTTGGAAAAGAGAGGACTACCAGAAAAATGGTTATAAAGGAGCGGGGATAAGACTTTTGCTTATATTCACTCTCGTGGAAAGAGTGACAAAGCATAGAATTTTAAATACCCTTCCATTAGTTTTTGTATTGTTCGGTTGTCTGTTACGTCTATTAGTCATGACAGACAACCGTTCTTTTTTTCTGGATGAAGCTAATCTTGCCAGAAATGTAATAGAGAAAACTTATCCTCAGTTTTTTGCTTCATTGGATTATGACCAGTATGCGCCACCCTTGTTTCTTGTGGAATCAAAGTTGTTTGTATCTGTACTCGGCAGTTACGATTACGTGTTCAGACTTTTGCCATTTATCTGTGCAGTCCTGTCATTGTTCTTGCTTTGGCGTCTGGTTGTAAAATGGCAATTTTCTATTGCTTCACAGATTTATACTATTGGCCTCTTTAGTTTGTCAGAATTAGCTATAAGATATGGAACGGAGTTCAAGCAGTACAGCTCAGATGTACTTATTGCTCTATTGCTTATTTGGTGGGCCAGTGATGAGGAAGATGGACAGCTCACTCTGCCTCGTATGGTTTTTTGGACCTTCGTGGGTTCTCTTGTTATTTGGTACAGTATGCCTTCTGTATTCATCTTAGCAGGAGTAGGTTGTTATTTTCTAAGTAGATTCAAAAGTAAATCGAACTTGCGAGGTCTATTTGTCCTAGGTACGGTATGGTTGCTGAGTTTTGGAGTTTACTATTTATTAATACTCAGACAAGGTATAAGCAACGCCTCTTTACAGAATTTTCATGACGACTACTTTGTGAGCCTACTCCCACTTAATGCTCAAAATTATACAGCTAATCTAGATATCGTGGTATCTCTTTTCAGATCTATTCTTGACAAGACCACTTTGTTTATTGTCTTTGGTATGCTGTTGTTTAGTTATGGCGTATATACTTGTTTTAACAATTCGCGATCACGTTTCTTTCTGGTAGGTGTACCTATAATTGTTGTACTGGCAGCTTCTTCACTTAGATTATATAGTCTCATTCCACGGATGACCTTGTTTATAATGCCTTCTTTTATATTACTTATCGGTATGGGAGTAGACAGATTTTGGAATTCTTCCCCATTGTGGAAGAGAGCTCTGCTCGGAGTACTATTGTTGGTCTCTTTGGTAAATAAAAAAGGATATCAAACTCTAATACATTCTTTGGATTATGGTGATACTAAGCAGATGTTGCAATATTTACAAGATAATATATTGCCGTCTGAGTCCGTGTACGTACATCATGAATTGGTCCCGTCTTATTATTTTTATACAGAACTAGCAACTGATTCCTATGAGGTAGTAGGCGGGTATATGGGGCATTGGTCTGAGAAGGAACTGCGGGATGGATATGATTACATCATGTGGGGATATCCGCCTGATGATAAATCTAGCTTGTTATCTCAGAAGTATCCAGACCTCGCTTGCGATATCCTTTTAGAAACTAAGAGGGTAGGGTTGCATAAGTGCAACTGAGAATATAGAAAACTATTGCCTATACTATTGGTTTATTTGTTGCTGAAAATTTTATAAATAACACCGTTAAATGTTAGAGAATATGAGTTGGATACAGATGATTTCTTACGAAGCAGCTAATGCATCTTTGCGTAGACTTTATGATAGAATAAAAGGACCTGGCAATAATGTAGATAACGTGATGAAAATCCACAGTCTGAGGCCGCATACTTTAGTGGGGCATATGACCTTGTACAAAAACGTGCTGCACAATTCCAATAATACTTTACCCAAGTGGTATCTGGAAGCTTTAGGTGTCTATGTAAGTTATCTTAATGACTGTATGTATTGCTTTGAACACCATTTCGCTGGCTTCAGTCGATTGTATGATGATGCGGCAACTGCTCAGAAGTATCGGAGTGCGGTAAAAACTGATACAGCGGGGCGGTTTTTTGAAGCCAAATATCAACCGGGATTTCATTATGCGAAGAAATTGACCTTATCTGTGGGAAGTATAGCGCTAGAAGACATAGAGCCGCTGAGACAAGCTGGCTTTGATGATGGAGAAATTTTAGAGATCAATCAAGTTGTGAGCTACTTTAATTATGCTAACAGGACAGTTTTGGGACTAGGTGTGAACCTCAAAGACGATATTCTTGGTCTATCTCCTAATGACAGTTCTGACCCTGATAACTGGAGACATGATTAGATTTGGGCCTATAAAGCATAACAAATAGTTATTGTTTTCACTCTCATACTTTCATTTATCAAATAGTTATATACTTGTGTTTCGAAAGAGAATTACAACATGAAGTATCTATTTATAAGCTTGTTTCTTGCTTTTTTTGCGTCTATTACTATCGCGCAAGAGACTTTCAAAGTGGACTTGAGTAACAGAGCTCCTGACGTACAAAGCCTGGTGATGGCCTATGAAGGGACAAGCTCCATCCCATTCCAAGCCAAGGATGTACAAGGTAAGGACTATGCCCTCATGGATATGAAAGGGAAGACCGTTATGCTCTGGTTCTGGACCAATGACTGCATCAAGTGTCACGAGCAGATAGATGCACTGAACCTTCTTGCTGCCAAATATCCGGACAACTTGCAGATTGTATCTTTTTCTAATAATACGAAAGAAGAGGTCATAGCCTTCACTAGTTCGAGACCGGTAGATTTTCCAGTAATTCCCAATAGTGAGACTTTATCAGAAGGTCCATATGGAGGAGACTTGGGATATCCAAAGATTTTCATCCTAGACCAGACAGGGAAGATAAAGTGGGTTGTCCCTGAAATGGAAATGCAAAACAACTTCAATGCTTTTCAGTTTCTAGAAACTCTACACGTCTCCTTGCACCTATAGCAGCTTATGTCAACTAGAAAGAATGTGAGTAGCGGCGCTAGCTGGGAAAGTATCGTAGGATACTCTCGTGCGGTCAGAGTGGGATCTGTGATCGAAGTGGCAGGGACAACTTCTGCAAAAGATGGAGAGATTCTGCACGTAGGTGATCCTTACCTTCAGGCTAAAGCAATAATCAAAATAGCTAAAACAGCCTTGATCTCAGCTGGAGCTTCATTAAGTGATGTGGTGCGGACGCGTATGTACGTAAAAGATATCAGCCACTGGGAAGAAATAGGCAGAGCTCATGGAGAATATTTTAGAGATATAAAACCTGTCACGACTCTTGTCGAAATTTCTAACTTCGTCCATCCGGACATGCTTGTGGAAATAGAGTTCACAGCGAGACTTTCTGAATGATTAAAAGTACTATAGTATCTACTCTGTAAAAGAAATATATTATACACTACAAGGCGAAGCTTACCATGCTGGAAGGCCTGCTGTCTTTTGCAGATTTTCTGGCTGTAATTTATGGTCGGGTAGGGAAGAGGATAGAGAAAAAGCTATCTGTAAATTTTGTGATACAGACTTCTGGGGAACAGATGGTGAGAACGGTGGTAAGTATACGGACTCAGAACTAGTGGCTAAGATTCTGGAGCAGTGGCCACTAGACGCTGCACCTTTCATAGTATTTACTGGAGGAGAACCAGCTTTACAATTAGATGCTGAGCTGATCTTCGAACTGAAGAAGGTAGATGCTGAGATTGCCATAGAAACAAATGGTACCTTAGAACTGCCTGCTGGTATCGACTGGATTTGTATGAGCCCCAAAGCGAATACCGAACTGAGTATTACTGCAGGCGACGAACTGAAGATAGTTTACCCCCAAACAGGAATCGATCCGCAAGAGTTTGAAAAATATGACTTCAGTCACTATTACATACAACCTATGGACGGGCCATTCTTAGAGCAGAACACCAAAGCTGCAATAGCTTATTGCAAAGCTAATCCACACTGGAAGTTGAGTATCCAGACACATAAGTTGCTTAATATTCCATAGATATTATTGATATTTCTTGGTCTGCTGATTACTGAATTAAGCTAGACTCTCAGCGTTGGGAAGCAGTCCATGTAGCTAAAGGAATTTACTTATTACTGGAAAATATTTTTTGATAATGGTAGTGCTGCAATAAATGTCTATTACGGGATCGCCGTATGTTATAGGATTACTTTCCTGAGTTTTACAATCCCATCGAGGAGCTTACCTTTACTAGGTCATATCTTAGTAAATCTTTACGTGGATTTATTCCCTGTCTTATCACTGCAACTTCTCAGCCATTGTCGAATGAGTATTGCTTTCTAATTTGACACCATTAATTCTCGAAGGTTATTTTACTCGGAGAAAATTTTTCAACTATTATATATAGTATCAACTAATTTACCTGTGCGACCTTTAGTGAGGGTAATGATGATGGCTATTGGTGTGAGCTGCTTAAATCCTAGTTGGCAATAAAAATGTTAAAGTGACTCAAGCAGTTTTCTTTTGTGGCATTGCTTGTTAGAATGCACTAGATTTGCGGTCTGAAAAACTAAGTCTACATGTTTGTAACCGTAACTAAGTATGTCTCATATTCATGAGGCAGACTATGAGATGGCTTCCCTTATTGCTTTTTATCCTTGCCTGTAAAGCTAATACCCCTACAGAAACTTCTTCCATAAAGAAAGTTAGTATTACAAAGTTGGTCCATCTTCAAGATCCTTCTCTGGTCAATGAAACTGAGTCAGTTATATCTATAGATTTTACCAAAGAAGGTCTAAAATTGGATGCTGTTCTGAAAGAAGAGAATCTTAGGTCTTCATTTACCAATCGTGATACTACTATATGGAAGGATCCCTGCTTAGAATTCTTTTTCGATCCTGGTGCAGATGGCAAAATGTACTATGAGCTCCAAATAAATGCACATCCACAAATCTGGGATCTCCAACTCATAAGTGCTCGTTCACCTATCAATGTACCTCAGAACATGCTAGACTGGGACATAGGTGCAGATTGGAAAGTTAGTCATCTAGGTACCATGAATGATGCCAGCGATATAGATAAGTCGTGGACTATTGAGGTTTTGATTCCTTGGGAAAAGTTGCCAGAAGGTATACCTCAGCTAGGTGACACATGGGCTTATAATGTTATGCGGGTCGACTACGATAGTAAAGGCTTGCCGAGTTATTGGGTTGCTAAGTCTACAGGAAAGGAAATGATCCATTATCCAAAATCTTGGCCGACAATTAGATTTTAGCCCTACAGAATATAAGTAATTCTAGTTTGAAATTTATTGGTAGACAAGTCCTTGTCTAGTAAGACTAGATCTCGGAATCCAAACCTATATCCTAGTTGTATCGTAAAATGATCCGATATATTATATCCTATGGATAACTCATTGTATGGTATAACTGTGACAAATTCATTTCTATTTGTCATGCCAGTACGTTGTTGACTTATTAGATCTAATTCGTCGTTACTCAAGAAGTATTTTTCTATTCCAGCCTTGTACTCTATTGTAAACTGTTCAGATATTTCGCGACGTAGAAATAGACCTGTCTGAAAGAAAAGTCTGTTGTAGCTATTTTGATCGGTTGAAGTACGGTTGTCTTCTATGACGTTTTCGTTGGGATTGAAACCTCCTAGTCCGCCTCCATTTGCATCTGCCTGATCTTCATCTGGATTTATGTTAATATCTGCTTGGGCACCTAAAACTGCTGAAGGATTTCTAAAAAAGTCATTGTATCCTACACCGGCATCTAGGCCAAGTGCCCAGTGCTTATATCTTTTACCAACAGCAAACTCCATGCTTAGACCTGAAGGTGTAAGGTCGGACTGGTGTAAGGTTTCTGCACTTAATTCTGCAAATATTTGTTTTGAAAATTCTTTTGATTTGGCTATCTGTACATCTGAGAAACTCTGCGAGTACGATGAAGCAGTAGTACTGATGTCTCTCTGATGAAGAGGGAGCAATCTGTAAGATGAATAGATGAGAGGAAGAGCCGACTGTAATTCTGATACCTTGCTAATGGAAGTTGTAACTGAGCTTTTGTCAGAACTGTTCAGACTGTTATTTGTGTTTTTCACACTAGTGTTCTCGACTCTTCCTACTGAGGTGGTAATTTCTTTATTTGTCCATTCCTTAGCTTGATTGACCTTGTTTATGATGGTAGTTCTATAATTGTCTTGCGCTAAGTCTTTTGTGCTTACTGATTGTGTTTCTAACGGGAATGACTCAGAACCAAGACTCGATGTAGTGCTTTGCACTTCTGGTTGTTCATTATTTGACTGATCGATAGCATTCTGAGCCGTAGATTCTTTCGATTGTGACTGTGGATTCTGGGCTATAGTTGCCTCTTTGTTTGGCGTTTGCACCTCTTGTACCTCTTCTGTTGCATGAGCAAGCTGTACTGATTCTTTGTGATAGACTCTCAGACCTAGGTAAAGTATTGTGCATGCAGCAATAAAAGCCAATAGCCATAATCCAACTCGACGTTCTTTTTCCTTTTGAGGGAATTCCTTTTCCAGTACAGGAAGTAGTTGCTCCCATGCTCTATCTACTCTTGCTCTGTTGTTATCCTGCTTCATTGTAGTCTTTTGCAAACTTCTTAAAGTATTCTTTTTGTAAAATTTTACGTGCTTCTGATAAATACCATCTGCAAGTATTCTTATTGATATTGAGTTGATTGCTGATTTCTTTATGATCAAAACCTTCTATTGCATACATGTGAAAAACCTTCATATGCTTTTCAGGCAGCTTATTCAATAAAGTAAGTAGATCCTGATAATACAAACTGTGCTTAGACGATTCAGTTGGCTCATTCTGATAGCCTTCTTCATATAGTATAAATTTCAGATCTCTACTTTGAGCTCGGAAATAATTACTGACACTGTGATATATTATTTTCCTTATCCATCCTTCGAAAGAGCCTTTCCCTTCATACAGATGCAACTTCTTAAATACTCTCAGAAAACCGTCATTAAGTATGC
>CAYNJK010000004.1:0-27541 GCA_964397575.1 uncultured Saprospiraceae bacterium | reverse complement strand
AGGTGAATTAGATAAAGAAAAACTTCTCCAATTAACAAGAGAAGAAGTCATAATGAGCAACAACGTCTTAGCCAATATAGGACAAGCTGGTGCTAAACAAGAAGCAATCGAAGCAGATATTACAGATACAGCGCCTAGAACTACAGTACACACTGTTTGTTCCTCAGGTGCCAAGTCTATTATGTTTGGCGCACAATCAATTATGCTTGGTCATAAAGATGTAGTCATAGTAGGCGGAATGGAGAATATGTCTCAGATACCATTCTACCTTCCTAATGCTCGATATGGCTACAAATATGGATCGGGTTCAGTGGTAGACGGCCTTCAGAAGGATGGTCTTACTGATGTATATAATGAGTGCGCCATGGGACTTTGTGCAGATAATACAGCTACCAAATATGAGATATCCAGAGAAGAACAAGATGCATTTGCTATTTCTTCTTATAAGAAATCAGCAAGTTCTACGGAAAGTGGCTTTTTTAAAAAAGAAATAATATCTGTAGAGATACCTCAGCGAAAAGGTGATCCTATCGTAATGGACGAGGATGAAGAATATAAGAAAGTCAAGTATGAAAAGATTCCTAATCTCAGACCAGCCTTCTCAAAAGATGGTTCTGTTACTGCGGCCAATGCCTCTACCATTAATGATGGTGCAGCAGCTTTGATCCTCGTAAGCCAAGCTGCTGTGGACAAGTATGAGCTCAATCCTATTGCGGAAGTTATCGGCTTTACAGATGCTGCACATGAGCCAGAATGGTTTACCACTGCTCCGACTAAAGCTACAGAAAAACTGATGGTACAAACCAAGATGACCTTAGATGAAGTGGATTTCTTTGAAGTCAACGAGGCTTTCAGTGTAGTTACTTTGGCTTACCAAAAATTGCTTAAAGTTCCAGAAAGTAAGGTAAATGTTATGGGCGGTTCTGTATCACTAGGGCATCCTCTAGGTGCATCAGGAGCAAGGATAGTGGTCACCTTGCTTAATGTAATGCATGAAAAACAAGGTAAAATAGGCGTTGCCGCCATCTGTAATGGAGGTGGAGGAGCTTCGGCTCTACTCTTTAGAAGGCTCTAAAGCTTGAAAGCGAAGAAGATAAAAAGAAAAGGCCTAAGCAATCAAGCTTAGACCTTTTCAAAAAATTTAACTGAATTGTTGTTTACATTTTTTCAAGAATGCCATTTCTGTCTATCACCACTTCTGCATCTCTATAGCCTCTATTTACTGCTGCAAGTTTCGCAATCTGAGCTTCTTCAAGATTATTGAAACCACTCAGGACAAAAATCGTCCATTCTCCTTTACTCCATTGCTCTATAACACCTATATCGTTCACTTTGTTCGTATCGAACCAGATAGGATCCTCATACGAAGCTAATCTAATTTTATAATTAACCCCTGTTGTAGATGCAGAAAATCCAGAATTCCTGGTATTACTCATACTATGGTCCGCTACGGTCACTAACTCCATTTTAGACGTATTCAGTACTTCGAAAGTAATGAAAGCATCTCTATGACCACTTGCTTTTACTTGTCTGAGCACTTCTTTAGCCTGATACTCATCAAAGAAGTAACCCAACTTTATTTTAGTAGCCTGTGATTGTCTGACCTTATACAAACTACCTAATTCCGATAAGCCTGAAAACTCAGTCATATTTGCTTCAGAATTAAACAAAGCCGCTAACTGAATAAAGTAAACATTAGAACTCGACCTGATGACTTCTCCATAAGCAACTCGCTTTGCACCTTGTAAGGATATTGATCTGGCATTAGTAGAATTCAGTTCTACAGCCTTTGGAGGCAATAGTTCATTAAAATCTATGAGCTCAGTCTCCTCTTTCTTATTTGTGGTTTCATTCACATTATCTTGGGTAGAGGTGATGGGTTCGAAATCAGTTTCTTGTTCTAAGTTTACTCTTACAGAAGTAGGACCATTCTGTTCTGTTATAATATCTGTTTCTAAATTGACAGCACTAGGTACAGAGCTTACTTCTGCCAACTCTAAATTTATATTCTGAGTCACTAGCTTGTGGACCAAGTAGATATCATGGCTCCCTCTTCCTCCTAATCTATTAGAAGTCAAGTAATAACTTTCAGCTTCTGGATCTTTGGTAAAGTAATAGTCGTCTTCAGGAGAATTCACACCATTACCCATGTTTGTTGGGATCAGCCAGTTTCCCGAAGAAACTGTAGTCTTGAATACATCAAAACCACCTAAACCTTGAGTAAAGTTAGATGAGAAGTATAAAGTCTTACCATCAAAGAATGGCGTAATCTCATCACCTGCAGTATTGACTTTCTTTCCGAGATTCTCTGGATAAGTCCATTTCCCGTTTTTGAAATAACTTACATAGATATCAAAACCACCATAACCTCCTGCTCTATTGGATGAGAAGTATAGTATATTTCCACTAGGATTAAGTGTTCCGAATCCTGTTGCAGAACCTACTTCATTATGAGGAAATGGAACAACATCCTTAAAAGATCCATTATGATTTACTTCTGCCAGATAAAGGCTAAGTTCTAGATCGTTTGAAAAAATTTGTTTTTCTCCATCTCTAAAGTTATGCTTTGTAATGGCACAAATAGGTGCATCACTTGCATAATGCATAGGACCCATATCATAAGTCTCTTGATCATCTTTCATTAGAAAGTTGATACTGTTGACATCGCTTTTGAAATTATTCTTTGCGATGTAGAATTGACATTTGTCATTCTGAATAGGACTGGCGTTTTGCTGACCCAATTTTCTCTCGAAATCAGTTCTAAATGAAGAAAACACTATCTTATCCTTAAAGACTGTAGGACCAAAATCTGTATTCTTAGAGCTTACACCGAACAAATTGAGTTCGAAATTCTTTTCTGCTGAAAGCAGCCCTTTAGCATAATCACAGCTTGCGGCAAAGTACTCCCCTACTTCATTATCGATGATGCGGTACTCTAGGAAATACTTTTTAGCCTTGTCATACTGCCCCATTCTCTTTAGCAACAAACCGTAATTAAAAGCGTAATCACTAGGTAGATTAGGAAATCTCTCCATTTTGCGATACCAAATTGCAGCATCTACATTGTTGTTCATCATTCTGAATGACTCGGCTATTAACCTATGACATTCTATACAAGTAGGATCTTTCTTTATGGCTTTTTTAGCATTTTCTATTGCTAGATCAAATGCTTTTAACTCATACTGCCTTTCGGCTTTGATGAGTTGTTTTTGTGCATTGGCGGAGAACACAAACATAAATACACTTAAGACCGTCGCTAAGTGCTTTATAGTAATTTGCATGATTCACGTTTTGGTTAATTACATATTACAATAAACAAATATATGAATCTCGCTGGAAATGCGGTAATAATACATGATTATATTATTATATATATTAATATGTTAACACTATTGGGCTGTTTTATAGTACAGAATGAAGGTAACATCGCTAGGCAAGCCTAAAAAGGTGTAGAATAGCCCCGATTAGAGCATTTGTTATTCAGAGGGGGAGTTGAGATTCAACTTGGATAAGAAATAGATTAGTAGTATTCCTACAATAAAGGCAGCTATTACCAGTATAGTTCTTGGTTCATAGTAGTACGTAGAAGGAAACACATTTTGCTCCTTAAGCACTTTAATATTTTCGCTCAGTAGATTGTATTCAGAATAATTAGCGCTGCTAACATCCAAAAAAGCATTTGTTTCTTTATCGAGTAAGATTTGCGGGTTTCTCCAGGGCCATATTTTGTTAAGAGAGCCCAACATAAAGCCAGAAAGCAAGGCAATTGTCAGATCATGATACTTTTCGAAAGCTGCCGAAACCAATCTAGAAAAAAGTGTCAGACCAGTCAAACAGCCTAGACCAAACACGGCGAGTAATAGAAATTCAGACAGTTCAGGCGACTTTAAAAACTCTTTAATTGTTGGGATGATCGTAGTGTACAGGCCTAAAAGAAGAAGCATAAAACTTCCTGATATGCCGGGCAAGACCAAAGCACTTATCGAGATGGCACCTGCTACATAGACATAGACATAACTTGTAGATCCTTCAGTAGGACTTAGACTAGTTATTCCATAAGCTATAAGAGCACCAATCAGAAACAACCCAACATTACCGGGGCCCTTTATTTTGATTTGAGAAAGCATAAGTGGAATAGAAGCCAGAATAAGGCCAAAAAACAGACTCCAAAGTACCTCAGGATAGTTCTCCAAAAAGTAAGTTACACCAAAGATACCGATGAGAATACCACCTAGCATCCCAGCAAATAACCACAATAAAAAGCCACCATTTACTGACTCAAAGGCCTTTCCAAATTTTAGCTTTACTATCATCCCTAAAAGATGATGGTCTACTGCCTTAATAGAATTTAACAACTCATGATAAATCCCAGTTATAAACGCTATAGTTCCACCTGAAACTCCTGGAATAACTTCGGCTACTCCCATAGCCGCTCCCCTCATCATCAAGCCTATCTTAGTAAATTTCATATTAATCCTTAGTTACCATGCGACCTCCCATTAATCACATTATTATTTGTGGCTTGGTTTAATGCTTTGTTTTCTTCCTCTAGTTTATCTAAGTCTCTGTTATCGACTATTTCACTTAAGTCTGGCTGTCCAGCATCGATCCATGCAGAATACCATACGCTACCTATCGACAGTATAGCGTCTTGCATTCTTTTTTCTACCATCCCATCTAATGAGTTGTGATAAGCTGCTGCATACTCAGGACATTCGACTCGAGTCGTCCGCTCTAGTCTCTCATCATAACAGTATTGCTCATCACTAGGAAAGGTCTGCTTTAGTTCTAGCTCATCTGCAAGAACTTCTTCCAATAGGCTATGACTTTCCATTATAATATTCCAGAAATAACTAGACTTGTCTTCGATATATATTGCCTTACCAACTACCATATCATACTCCTCCTCTGCATATAATTCTGGGAGTCTACTTTCCCAGAAAGCATGTATTCCCAGCTGATTAGTGAGCTGTCCATTATAATTTGTAGTCGTATGCAAAGGGACATGGGCATCACCTATATAATGACCTATCTCAGCACTGATTTTTAGAATATTATCTAGCTTGCCTTCTTCTAGAACCTTTACTAGAACTTTATAATAGTCTTCTAAAAAATAGGGTAAGACTCCGTAGGCTACAAAGGGATTAAGAAATTGGTATTTAGCGTAAGAGACTTTCTTGTCTAAAAATTTCTGGACATCTTTTTCGTCCAGATCTATACTCTTACTATATCTGTCTAGCAGAACGAGTTCGTAATAAAAACTGTCTAAGTCTCTGACTGATTTATTAAGTATGACAGTATCATTTTCTGCAGTTATCCCAACTAAGGCAGCATGAGATAGTATAGCAGTTTTTAAATCTCTTGGAACATTAGGGAATGGAATAGTATCCCAGTGGTCAATGTCGATATAATGTCTGTAAGCTTCATTTTTAAGTGCATATCTTCTTTTATCCGGGTCTACGGCATGCTGGCTGATATAGAAAATATGCTTTTTGTAGACTGGTAACATTTCCTGAGGAAGTGTAAAAACTGCCATCTTATTGATAAGTCTATGGCCGAAAAATCCCCAGTCAGGAGCAGTTAAAGTGAAAGAGGCAAAAAGCAGCAAGACAATTGCCAGACTGCCTAGAATTCTTATGCTATATAATGACTTATTCACTAAACTATTTTTTGTAAAAATAGCTTGGTTTCTGCATATATCTTCTAATAAACCTGGATTGTATGTAATAAAAATCTCCTAAGCTGGAATGCGCAAAAAATTTCTGATGAAATTTGGTCAAGTCATCAGGTGATCTGGTATTATAGGAGGTATCAGTCATATCCAGGGCTGGAAATATGTCCAGTTTCAGTGGTTCCTTATTCTGAGCTTCTATAGTTATTCCCATGAAAGGAATCAGCGCCAATATAGAGTCTTTCAGCTCATGATCATTCTGAACATATTCACAAACTAAGCTACTGTAATCCTTGAAGTAAGCTTCGATAACATTGTCTACAGAAGTACCTGTAGTATAATCTGATTTTAGTTTATAGGTCGCTCCTTCACGAGACAAGGTGAATCCATCTTGCTGACTTTTAGGATAGTCTATCTTTATTTTCCTTATTTCATTAGGCTCGTAGGAAAAGACAATGAGTTCTCTCATCTCCTCTTGCGATTGTGTGAAGTAGTTTCTTATACCACCCTGAATGCTAGCGATACTCATAACATAGGTCTGTTGGCTACCAGGCCTCATACAGTAAGTTCCATATTCGTCATTTGTATTAGTGCCTAAAATGAATTCGTTTATCAGTTTGCCATCGGAATTATAGGCTTTGATATCTATTCCATGATTGGCCATTCTTTTGATTGCTGTTTTGTTTTCAGCAATAGCTGGTACATACTTGATAGACATCCTGTTCATTGTGCTCAGCATGTTCTTGACTATTCTATCATTGGCTTTTTGTCTGTCGTTAATGTACCAGTCATCCTTCCTTTTGCTGAGATGAATAACAGGTCTAGCTTTAGACTCTATGGTAATGACTTCCACCTCGTCTGGCTCTTCCAGTATAAACTCGCGATCTTCTATTTTTATAGAAGTGTTGTCCTCTTTGGATGCTGTAACAAAGTAGATAGCTGTTAGAGATACCAGAACAAGAAGTAAGATTAATGTTTGCTTCATGAGTTACATTCTTCGTTCAAAGGTAATTTATTTATATTCTTGTGCTTTCTATTCTAAGGCACTACGATGACAAAAACGTTAAAAGAAATACAAATCCAAGATTATGAGTTGATCATATTCGATTGTGATGGCACTCTAGTGGATACTGAACCCCTAACCAATGGTCTTATAGGAACAATGGTACGTGAATTAGGCATTGATATTTCTGATCAGGAAGCGTATAATACTTTCGTTGGCACCTCATTTGCCAAGATTACAGAATTTGTAGAAGTAGAATTAGGAAAAAAATTAGATTTTGATTTTGAGAAAGATTTCCGAATAAGATGTGTCGATTTATTTCAAAGGGAATTAAAAATAATACCAGGTGCCGATGTCTTCATAAATAAATTGGAACAGCAAGTATGTGTTTCATCCAATGGTCCCAAAGAAAAGATGCTCTTAACACTAGAAATTACAAATTTACTTCAGTACTTCGACAAGGGAAACATGTTCTCTGCTTATGATATAGAGAAATGGAAACCAGAACCTGACCTCTATTTGCATACTGCTGATGTGATGGGAGTAGCGCCTGAAAAGTGCTTGGTTATAGAGGATACGATATCAGGAATGATGGGTGCGATAAATGCGAACATAGATGTAGTGGTACATTCTCACGGTATGGATAAAAAGACTGCAGAAGAGCTTTTAGCTCCAACATTTGACAGCTACGATCAGCTAGGGAAACAGTTCTTTAGGAAAAATACTCTTTAGAAATATAGGTGAACGCTAAAAAATAGAAAAACATTAGTGTCCTGCCTTTCTTATTTTTGCATGCATTATTAAAATCAAACACTAAAACAAAATTATGGCAAAAACCAGAATAGCTATCAATGGCTTTGGTAGAATAGGTCGATTGACTTTAAGAAACTTACTCGAAGATAGACGAGTAGAAGTTGTAGCCATCAATGACCTTACTGACAACCATACTCTGGCCCACCTATTCAAATATGATTCTGCGCAAGGTGCCTTCGATGGAAAAGTAAGTGCAACTGATGACCACATAACAATAGGAAGAAAAAAGATTCTTGCTACCGCAATAAAAGATCCTTCTAAGTTACCTTGGAAAAAGAATAAGGTAGATATGGTACTGGAATGTACTGGCGTTTTCAGACACAAAGACAAAGCCGCTCTTCACCTAAAAGCAGGTGCTAAAAAAGTAATTATTTCTGCGCCGGGAAAAGGAGGAGTAAAGACCATAGTCTTAGGCGTGAATGATAGTGAAATCAAGAAAAATGATAAGATCATTAGCAATGCTTCTTGTACTACAAACTGCCTTGCACCACTTGTGAAAATCATTAAAAATAACTGGGGCTTAGACCAAGGTACAATGACTACGATACATGGATATACAGGAGATCAAAGAATCCAAGATGCACCGCATCCAGACCTAAGAAGAGCTCGTGCAGCTGCACAGAATATCATACCTACTTCCACAGGTGCCGCTGTAGCAGTGACAAAAGTAATAGAAGGAATAGAAGGGAAATTATTTGCGATGGCAGTAAGAGTTCCAGTAATCACTGGTTCTCTTGTAGAACTTAATGTCTTGGTAAACAAAGATATTACAGTAGAAAAAGTCAACAAAGTATTCAAGAGATATGCAAGTAAGGAACTCAAAGATGTTCTGCAATATGTAGATGATCCTATAGTTTCATCAGACATCATAGGAAATAATCATTCTTCTATTTTTGATTCAGGACTTACTAAAGTACAAGGAAGATTTCTTAAAGTTGTTTCTTGGTATGACAATGAAGCAGGCTTCTCTAAGAGACTAGCTGAGCTAGCAGTAAAATTCAAATAACAATACAATATTATAAAGCCGGCACATTAGCCGGCTTTTTTCATCATTTCAATTTTAGATCTTATGGTCACTAATATTTCAGGAAAGAAAGTCCTAATACGAGTAGATTTCAATGTTCCTCTAAATAGCCAGCAAGAAATCACTGATGACACGAGAATAATCAAAGCCTTACCTACTATAAACAAAGTATTGAGTGAAGGTGCAGCTGTTATCTTGATGTCTCATCTAGGAAGACCGCTTAAAAAATTGAATGACAATGGGACAATCAATAAGCAAAAATATAGTCTCAGACCACTGGTTGCACATCTGTCCAGTCTTATAAATAAACCTGTACAATTTGCTGAAGATACTGTAGGTAAATCAGCATTTGATCTAGCAATAAAGCTGGAACCTGGTCAGGTATTATTGCTGGAAAATACGAGGTTCAACAAAGGGGAAAAAAAAGGAGATGATGAGTTAGCAGCTAAAATGGCAAAGCTCGCTGATGTATTTATTAATGATGCTTTCGGAGCCGCACATAGAGCCCATGCATCCACTACTACCGTTGCAAAATATTTTGATGGAGGAAATAAGTCTTTGGGGCTTTTAATGGAACAAGAAATCGCTAGTGCTCGTAAGGTACTCAATAGTCCTTCTAGACCTTTTACCGCAATCCTAGGTGGTGCCAAGGTCTCTGATAAAATTCAACTGATAGAAAAGTTGCTGGACTTTACAGACAACATACTTATAGGTGGTGGAATGACTTACACCTTTGTCAAAGCAAAGCATGGTAGCATAGGTAATTCATTAGTAGAGCATACTCATATAGAATTAGCAAAAGAGTTACTAGAAAAAGCGAAAGATAGAAACGTAGACTTCTACCTGCCAGAAGACTCACTGATAGCTGATAATTTTTCCAATGATGCCAACTTTAAAGAATGCAGCTCTATGGAGATTCCAAATGGCTGGATGGGTCTAGACATAGGACCAAAAGCCATAGAACAATACAAAAAAGTCATCATGGCTTCCAAAACAGTTTTATGGAACGGTCCTCTTGGAGTATTTGAAATGGAGAACTTCTCCAAAGGTACTTTTGAGGTTGCTCAAAGTGTCGCTGATGTTACCCAGAAAGGCGCTTTCACTCTTATCGGAGGCGGCGATTCTGTTTCTGCAATAAACAAATCGGGATTATCACAACAGGTAAGTTTCATATCTACTGGTGGTGGGGCAATGTTGGAATTTCTGGAAGGCAAAACACTGCCAGGCATTGCTGCTGTAAGCTAAGTAAGTAAGAAAGTAGGAGCTTATTCCAATCTCGATATTACCAGTAATAATGTCAGGATACTCATTGCTTGTGTAACAGAGTCTCCTAGTACTTTAGTCCAATTTATTTCTTCTTTCTTGTCTTCTTCTTTCTTATCGAAGGATTTGAACCCTACAGTGATTTTAGATCCCTGATATACTTTTGGGTATCTCTTTATTAGGAAACCTGTACTCAGTCTTTTGATTTCCCCATTAGCATGCTCTACAAATATCTTTTGCCTGTCAGCTAACTCATGTAAGCCTCCTGCATATTCATTTATATAAAAGAGGGCATCCTTGTTCTTATGGTAAGGCACATGGATTTCATTTCCTTCATTCACTGTATTCTGACCCACGGCTTCATAAGCTCTCGTAGCCCCTTGAATAGTAACAAATTCCTTTACTCTTGGTACGGTAATTTTGTCTCCATTCTTAACCAAGAAATTAAATTCTGAAGCAGGATTAGTTAGTATTTCTTCCAGCTTGATAACTATAAATCCATCATAATCATTGTCAGTTCTTTCCAGAGTTGCACCAGCTGGAAACGCTTCATCTGTTAGTCCTCCTGCCCGGGCTATTATCGAAGAAATTTTTTCATTCTCCTTAGATATAGCGTAGGGACCTGGGAATGCTACTTCTCCATCCATAAAGACCCTTCTCTGTAATTCGTGATCTTTGATATAACGAACGGCAATATTATCATAGGGTTCTAGTCGATAATCTTTATCCCCATTGAGCACATTGAAGTCTCTATCCATTTCGAGATTAGCCACCACTGTCTTAGTGGACTCGTTATTTCTTATGACAACTCTTGATATTTCTATATTATTGGTACTTGCAGATAACTTAAATCCGCCAGCCAAGGTCATAAGATCTTTGATATTCATATCTATACCATATTGGTACTCGCCAGGTGTATTGACGGCGCCCTCTATCCTAACATAACTCTCTTCTAGGAAGATATTTTTTGACATGATTACTAAGCTGTCAAATGGACTCATCACAAAATTTAGTTCATCATTTTCATTATCGAAAATGCTCTGAAGGTCATTTATTGTTTTGTATTCTTTGACTTTAGGATTTACTGGGTCATTTCTATGGATAATAGCAAAATTAGAAGCATCTCTTCGCAATCCGCCAGCAAGCATAATGGCATCTCTGACCTTTAGAGTTTGACTATCATCAAAAGGAAACTTTCCAGGAAATCTTACTGCCCCATCTATAGCAATATCTATATCATCTGTAAATCTGTCTTTTGCCCATATTTCCAATTTATCCTTGTTCTTGAGTATCAGGTTATCAGGAGAATTTGGATTACGAAGTATGTTAGCTATGTTCAGTTTTTCGTAACTGAAGGTTCCATTGTTATTATCTCTCGTAAGGTAGGCGACTTCCACATCAGACAAACTAGTTATTCCCGCCTTCCTAATCAGATTGGCCACCTTCATTCCTTCATTTCTCTCGAAAATTCCTGGCTGTGAAACCTCACCTAAAATTTCTACAAAATTGGAAAACTCTTCATCTACCGATTCTATAATAATGACATCGCCATGTCTAAGCTCAAAGTTTTTTCCAGAGTTCTGGTAGGACCTCCAGTCTATATCTATAATCTTTTTGCTGTCGTCTTCATAGCGCTGTACTTGTATCTTTTTCTGGAAGGCATTTTCTGCAAAGCCACCTGCAAAATCCAGAAGTTCTTTTATCCCTTCTTTATCTATCAACTCATACTTGTGGGGCCTCCTGATTGCGCCTTCTATAGTTATAATTTTTTCAGCAACTGGGACAATTATGACATCATTATCATCTAGGAAATAATCATTGGCAATAGTGGGGTTTTTCATAAATGCATAGACGTCCAGTATTTTAATTTCTCCAGATGCTTTTCTGAGTTGTATATTTCTTAGACTACCTATATCATTAGTTCCATCGACAATAGACAGAGCATTGAAGGCAGAGTTGAATGCGGAAATTGCGTAACTTCCTTGATTTGCTGCAACATCACCATAGATACTGATACGAACAGTTCTTGAAAAGTTAAGGGCAACATCAAACTCTCCTCTTCTATAGGTATAAAAACTCAGGAAATACTTAAATAACTTTTCTCGAGCAACGCCTAGATTCAAGCCTTTCAGAAAGACACGATGCTTATCATCTATGATAACATAACCATCATCAGAAATCTTAAACTCATTGACAAATTGAGAGCGACCCCAAGCGGATACTACCAGTTCGTCACCTGGACCTAGCACGTAGGAATCAGGGGCTTTTATTTCTTCAGATGTAGACTGCAACTGAAGTGCTTCACTTCTTAGTAGATTTTGTCCGTAGATAAGTTCTACAAACTCTTCTTCTTCATCAAGATCTTCCTCGAATATTGTATCTAGCTCCAGACTGTCAGAAACCAATTCCTCTTCCAAATCAACAGAGTCCAATTCAGATGTAATGACAAACTCCTCTTGCTTCTTTACCTCTAGTTCCAATATTACATTCCTGATAATCTGTATCTGCTCTGGAGTAATATTAGACTGATCTAAAAAATTCAGATCTATGCCTTCTTCATTGAGTCGTTGTTCTACTTCAAAATATTCCAGTCCCCTAGCCTCTAGCTCTTGAATGACCTTTTCTTTGGTTACAAAAATATTTTGGGCAGCTACTTCAGTATTCAACATCAGAAGAGATAAGGCGACTAATAGAAGCAGCCTTGTAGCCAATTTAACATTCATATTAAAAAAAGTATAATATGTAAATCTAAACTTCTCGCTGCGTTCTAGCAAATAAATCGATAACTCTTTCATATATAAGGACTAATAAAGAGCTATAATTCATCATATTTAGTCTAAACAGGGGTTTTTACAAGAGCATCTTTTAACTTGAGGATGATATGTGACTGCATTTCTTCTGTTAATTCTGAATGCATTGGAAGAGATAGTACCTGCTCTCCCAAATGATCGCTAACAGAAAAATCCTGAGCCTCGGTTACATATTGTTTATAGATACCTTGTCTGTGTAGTGGTTGTGGATAATAGACACCTGTAGGTACACCTTGAGCACTGAGCTCAGATCTTACATAGTCTCGATCATTAAGTTTTATAGTATACTGATGAAATACGTGGTTCCCATTTTCTATCCTTTTAGGCACGCTAAGTTCTTCTATCTGTGAAAGTAATCGGTCGTACCTATCAGCAGCTGCTATCCTACTCTGATTGTATTCATTGAGATATTTCAGTTTCACATCCAGTATAGCGGCTTGCATTCCATCTAATCTGCTATTAATTCCGATAGTCTCATAGTAATACTTTCTTTGAGAACCATGATTTGCATATAGATTCATCTTGTAGGCCAATTCCTCATTATCAGTCATGACAGCGCCGCCATCACCATAGCAGCCAAGATTCTTAGAAGGAAAAAAGGACAAAGTTCCTATATCACCTATAGTCCCACAGTTATGCATGACACCATTAAGCTCATACTTAGCACCAATAGCCTGAGCTGTATCCTCTATTAGATTCAACCCATGTTCACGTGCAAGCTGAAGCAATGGTTCCATCTCACAAGACTGCCCAAAGAGATGTACTGGTATTATTGCCTTCGTCTTATTGGTTATAGCTGCAGTTATCTTTTCAGGATCGATATTGAAGGTATCCGGATCTACATCAACAAATACAGGCACAAGGCCTAATAAACAAATAACTTCCACAGTCGCTACAAAGGTAAATGGTGTAGTTATAATCTCTGATCCTCTAGGATAGTCCATCGCCATTAGTGCCAACTGAAGTGCATCTGTTCCATTGCCACAAGGGATGACATGTTTTGTGCCAAGGTATGATTCTAGATTCTCGGCAAATTCCTTTACATACTTACCTTTGATAAAGGCTGTGTCATTGATGACATTCTGAATCGCCTCATCCATTTCTGCTTTAATCCGAAGATACTGACCTTTGAGGTCTACCATTCTTATTTCCATCCAACAAGGTTTTTGAATTTATATTACAACTATGCAAAGATGTATTTATTGCATTAGAAATCAATTATCACAGCCTAGATGAATCAAAATTGACTTGAATTCATAATGAAAAGAAAAGTGGCGTTTATTGTAGACTAAGACATAATTAAACTGGACCATTTACAATTACCTTAGTAGATTTGGTATCTATTTCCTTAAGTAGAAAATATCACCGTTATGGGTAAAATTAAGTTGGTTTTCTGTGGTTTGTGGGTTTTGAGTGGTCTAGTACAACTGGTGGCTCAGCAAGAGTACATCAGAGAAGAACCTTTTTTAAGTGTAGGCTCTCATATTGGTGTAGACTTTCCTGCTGCGGATCTAGCGGATCGATATGGATGGAATATGCATGCAGGTCTTTCATTACGTCTGTTTTCACCTAAGTCAAAGGGCTTTCTAGCAATAGAAGGATCAGCGCAGTATGGAGATAGAGTAAAGGAAGATGTTCTGGAGCCGCTCAGATTAGCATCTGGAGCTATCTTAGGGAACCAAGGCCAAGTAGGCCAAATATTTCTCAGAAGAAGAGGTATTTACTTGGGTTTGTATGCTAATAGAATATTGGTTTCTTCTAAAAATAATCCCAATGCAGGCTTAGCTTTTGGACTAGGTGTCGGCCTATGGCAACATCACATCAGACTATTAGATGAGCAAAGTACTGTAAGACAGGTCGCTGGTGATTATGCAAAGGGTTATGATAGAAGTACGAGGGGACCAGCCTTGAAACAAACCATTTCTTATGAGCACATAGGCATAAACAGAAGCCTAAACTACTCCTTAGGACTTACAATAATGGAAGGCTTTACTAAAAGTATCAGAGCGGTCAATTTCGATACTGGCACTTTTGCTGACCAAAGTAGAAGGCTAGACATTACGATAGGCTTAGAAGCCATTTGGTATCTACCGATAAGAGAAATAGATGGCAAACGCAATGAAGAAGTTTTCTACTAGATGTTTATACTCTATTCTCTACTGATCCGTATATATGGATTATGCATTTTATTTGCAGCTATCATATCTCCCAAAGCAAGGGCACTCTTTTCTGGAAGAAGAAAGCAGACAGCTGTCATCCGTCAGAAAGCGGAACTCTGGCAGACTAAAAGAAAGATCTGGATTCACGCAGCCTCATTAGGAGAATACGAAATGAGCATTCCTATTATAAAGGAGCTGGAGCAAAATGAGAATGTCGCAGTTATTGTAAGTTTTCATTCTCCAAGTGGTTACGAACATGTAACTTTCGAAGGTGAGAATAGGCTGAAAATCTATTTGCCACTAGATACCTACAGTGAACAGCAAGAAATGATCAGACTGCTCAGGCCTGACAAGGTTGTCTTCATTAAATATGAGTTTTGGTTTAATATGCTTCGTGTACTTACGGACGAGTCTGTCCCCTATTACTTCACCAGTCTGCATTTGAATTCCAATTCCTATCTTTTCAAAGACCAAATGAAGCCCTTTTTAGAGCTCATAAAGGGCAGTCGTAAAATCTATTGTCATAACAATTCCTCAGCAGAAATTCTCCGCTCTCATCACTTTGACAATCTTGAAATATTTGGCGACAGCAGACTGCAACAAGTGCAAGAAAACAGTAAAATCTCGACTGGAGTAATACGATGGAAAGAAGCCAAGCCAGTCATAGCGTTAGGCAGTCTTCAAAAAGAAGAAGTAAAAATTTTTTCCAGAATTATAAATGACAATACAGACAAGAATTTTCTAGTCGCACCTCATGATACAAATCCTGCAACTATCAAAATGTGGAAGAAAGCCATCAAAGAAAAGGTGGATTTATTCTCTAACCTAGCTGGCACCTCGGGTAGAGTTCTTCTTGTAGATACCATAGGAGATTTGAAATACCTGTATAGGAGTACACATGTAGCCTATGTAGGAGGGGGTTTTAGAAAAGGACCGCATAACCTACTGGAGCCATTGGTCTATGGCGTACCGATCTGTACTGGACCGAATATCGAAAAATTTCCCATGGCACAAGAACTGACCAAGAGAGGTTTTGTCATAAGCATTCCAGAAATAGAAGGTATAGAACTGGTACTCAGCAACTTACTAAGGATAAACAGGCAGCAGTACTATAATGCTGTTGTACAATTCTTTGGCCAGCAACAAACCCAAATAAAGTCTCTGATACAAGAGTTAATGGCTTAGTTGTCCTAAATTAGCTGCCCAAACATAGAGTATAATTTCATCTAACAAAGCAAATATTATCATAGTCGGCGACCTGATGCTGGACAGCTATGACATAGGGTTACATAAGGGTCATTCACCAGAAGCAGCTGTACCTCTGATAGAAAAAATTCGTACTGAAAACAGATTGGGTGGTGCAGGGAATGTAGGACTCAATCTAAAAAACCTCGATCTCAACCCTATCATCGTCAGCGTCGTAGGAGATGATGTTGCTGGGAAGAAGCTGAAAAACTTATGTGACGAAAATGGAATGCAGTCAGAGCTCATAGTAGAGGCGGATAGACCCACTACCATAAAAAAGAGAATCGTTGACAAGAACTTTCATCAGTTTTTGAGAATAGACACAGAATCTAGAGCGGACATTACAATGGTAACTGAAACACAAATTTCTACTGTTGTTGCACAACTCATTTCAGAATCAAACATTGCAGGCTTGGTCATACAAGATTACAACAAAGGTGTCTGTACTGAATTTGTAATCAAAGCCATACAGGATATAGGACGTCAGTCTGATATTCCCATTTTTGTAGACCCTAAGCATAAAAACTTCTCTCTACTGGCAAGCTACTGCACAATATTCAAACCCAATATTAAAGAACTTTCTTCTATAGCTCATAGAGATATTGCCGCTGATGCAGCGTCAATCAATGCAGCCCTAGAGGCTCATGGATTAGATAGTCCAGAACTGGTCTTTGTAACCTTAGGCGCCGAAGGTGTATTCTTCAGAAAAAAAGAAAATCCTCCACAAATTGATATTGTCAAAGGCTTAGAAATCAAAGATGCAGATGTTTCTGGTGCAGGAGACACGGTACTTGCAGTACTCATTTGGGGCTACCTCAAAAAATTCAATATCCACCAACTAACCAACCTGGCTAATAAGGCTGGAGCAAGTGTTTGTGGAAAACCTGGGGTGAGTTCGATTCTTCTTTCTGATGTCGATGGCGACAAGACCTAGACTAGTGGAATCCTTGATTTTGCAATAGTGTTTCAGACGACAACTTAATTAGATAGTACTATTGATCTTATAGGCACAAGAATCGCTTAGTCAAGTAAGTTTTATAATAATTGCGATTTTAGAAATTATTGATTGCGTAAATCGTATTTACTGAACTAATATTTTGCACTATTAGTAATTTGCAGAATTTAAAAACACAGCAACAAGAAAATAGATTAGCTTAAGCCAAGGCAGAATATCGCTGTAAATGTGGCTAAATAGTTACTTACGAATGATATCTTTACCACAAACATTAAAAGCTATTCTATTTCCAATAATTGGATACTAGAATTAGACTTTGAAATATGATAAAATTTAAAATATCACACATGAATTTAATTTTTACACGATTGGGAGTGACGATGTTATTCCTATTTGCTTTTACTGGCATGTATGCGCAACAAGCTAACGCAGTTGTAATTAATGCTCCAGCTGATATCGCAGGCGTATATAGAGTTGCACAACCTAACCCAGTTTGGGGACCAGGTTTAGATGGTTCTATAACTGCTCCAGCTACCTTTGTAATTGATTCTGAGGGCAATCCTAGGAACGCTTGCGAAGGCGGAATAGAGAATGTGCAAGATAAAATTGCATTTATAGACAGAGGCGACTGCTCTTTCCTCGACAAAGTAGTGAATGCACAGAGCGGTGGTGCTGTAGCGGCTGTAATTTGTAACAATGCAGATGTACATGCTATACAAAACATGGGCCCAGATGATGATGGTGTAATTACCATCCCTACTTTCGGTATGTCTAAAAATGATTGTAATCAAATCAGAATGAATTTGCTTGACGTCGACCTTCAAGATGTTACTCTTACGTATTCATGTGAACCCCTGACTGATCCTACTGTCATATGGGGAGACCAACCTGGCCAAGGAGACTTCTCCAATGGACTAGGTGATTGGAGAGTTGTAAATAGTAGTGGGTCTGACACCTCTTGGTATTGGACTATAGATAGTCAGGTCAGAGGATTTTTCTCAACAAATACAAATGTGGTAGAAGGATCAGCATGTAATGGCTTTATGGCATTTTCTTCAGACTTCTATGACAACAGAGGAGAAGAAGACCCAGCTACTGGAAGCGCGGATTTCGGTTCTGGACTTTGCCCTAATAATGGTTTTGATGGAATTTTCTGTAGTGGTTCTATAATCAGCCCTGAGATAGACATGAGTGGTGTAACAGTAGAGAATCTTGCCCTCAGACTTTACCATGATTGGGGATATTTCTATGCTGGAAATACCTCACTCATCACAAGTTATGATGGTGGAGTAAGCTGGCCAGATACGAATCATATAACCTTAGGTGCTTTCCCTCTAGGCAGAAATCCAGAAATATTCCCAATAGATGGTTGCGATTTGCAAACAGAAGATATCAATGAAAGAGGTGAAGGAATTTTTACTGTTCCGATTTCGGGCTATGATGGTCAAGAGTCAATTGTATTACAAATCAAACACAATGGTGGTTATTACCACGCGACAGTTGATGATATACAGCTTATAGATGCTGGGAACTCTACGGACATAGAAGTATTAACTTCATTTGTAGGACGTAATCCAGCTACAGCTATTCCTCTAAGCCAGTCTGCACCTATTCCATTTCATGTAGATATAATCAATCAAGGTGTTTCTACAGTAGACGATGTTATGATTCAGGCTGAAGTAGTAGATCCTAATGGAGATACAGAGTTCAGTGTTGTAAACAGCAACTTTATGGCACAGCCTTCGAGATGTTTCTTAAATGAAAACTCAACTTTTCCTGAGGTATTCACGGCTACACAGTTAGGGAACTATAGAGCTACATATAGAAACATAACTCCAAATGATCAGGTAGAGGCTAACGATACTGTTTCTTTTACATGGGAAATGACGCAAGACCTATGGAGATCCGTTGACAAACCAGCACCTGATGCAGAAAACCAACACAGACAAATATTTACAGGTCTTGTTTCTGATGATCCAGGCGAGGCAGGATGGTGTGGATTTGATTGGGCATTGGCATACAATTTCTTCTTGCCAAATGGCGATGGACAATTTATGACTGACGTAAGATTTGGAGTTAATTTCCGAGGCGAAAACTCAGGAGATATAAAAGCCTACCTATACGAGTGGGATCCTACGGCTGCTTCTTTGGATCCTGATGGTGATCCAGCAACAGGCGGATGGATCGTTGCTTCGGAAGATCTAGTACTTGTCGGAGCTATGGGAAATAATGGTTTTGGTGGTTTGGAAAACTCAAGGCCTATGACTTCATTACTGGGAGACCAGAGTGATATTATGATCACAATGGCAGCTGTAAACCCTGCAGATGGACAACCCCTTGTAGAAGGAGGAGAATTGGTTCCACTTGCGCTTAAGGACAACCAGCACTATTCACTTGTGTTCGTGATGAACCCAGATGCTGGTGCAGATGGCGAATTAGACTTTATAGCTAACAATGCAAGAGCAGGCTCAGCATATGATTACAGTGCAACCAACTTTGCTTACGAAGTACTGGGAAGAGAAGAAAGATATGGTGCAAGAACCGTCTGTAATCTCGTAGATGGTGGAAACTTCTCGACAGAGCTATTTGCCCTAACTTATGGCAATGGTGTTGCAAATGAGCCTTGGATAGAAATGACAATTACTGACAATCCTTCAGATACAGAAGATTTGCTTGATGTTTCTGAAAACAGTCTAGAAGTATTTCCTAATCCAGCTTCTGAAGTGCTGATAATAGATCTAGATCTCGTTCAGACTTCTAGAGAAGTATCATTCGAACTGATGAATCTGAATGGACAATTGGTCAAAAGGACGGTTCATGATAATGTAAGTACTGGAAGATTTAATATGACAGTTGCAGACTTACCGTCTGGTGTATACACCTTGAATGCTAGAAGCGAAGCAGGCTTTATTTCTAAGAAGGTAGTAATAACAAAATAAACTAAGCGAGTAACGATACTTGCTTACAAACAATATCAAGCTGATCGTCTTAGGGCGGTCAGCTTTAGTCTTTATTTTAAGCTTTGGAAGCTGCGCTTATATTTTGTGTCTGTTTCCAAAAATTAACTTAGTCGAATCAATATTTTTAATACAAAAAACTTTAAAGCACATGAAATCAAATTTTACACTGTTAGGACTGTTTTTGTTCCTTTTATTAGGTGTAACTGGCATGTATGCTCAGCAAGTAAATGCAGTTGTGGTAGAAGCTCCAGCTGATATTGCAGGAGTATACAGAGTCGTACAACCTAATCCTATTTGGGGGCCTTCTCAAGAGGAAGACTTGTCTGGTCCAGCAACTTTTGTCATCGATGAAGCAGGCGAAACAACAGATGCTTGCGAAGGTGGTATAGAGAACGTTCAAGATAGAATTGCTTTTATAGACAGACGAAATTGTGCCTTTACTGATAAGGTGCTTAATGCCCAGGATGGTGGTGCAATAGCTGTTGTAATATGTAATAATGTTGGCGTACACCAACTGAATAATATGCCACCTACTGACGAGGCAGGGCTTGTAACCATCCCAGTATTTGCTATGTCACAAAATGATTGTAACACCTTAAGAGTAAATCTAGAAGGAGATGTGGAAGTTACACTGACCTATTCTTGTGACCCTCCTGTAGACCCGACTGTGATATGGGGTAACGAGACAGGACAAGGAGATTTCTCCAATGGTCTAGGGGACTGGAGAGTAGTCACTGATGCAAGTTCTGATACTTCTTGGTTCTGGACTATAGGAGATGGCTTACCTGGTGCATTTACCGCAAATGCTTTTGTGGCAGAAGGTTCTGCATGTAATGGCTATATGGCATTCCCTTCTGACTTTTATGATAACAATGGAGATTTAGATCCTAATACTGGCGGACCAGCAGAGGGTTCAGGTCCATGTCCTAATAGTGGAGTAGAAGGTAGATTTTGTGTAGGGTCGTTATTTAGCCCTGAAATAGATCTTAGTGGCTCTACGGTAGAAAATCTAGCTTGTAGAGTTTATCACGATTGGGGTTATTTCTATGCTGGTTCTACTGCTCTAATAACAAGTTATGATGGTGGAACAACTTGGCCAGATACCAGTTACATAACAATAGGTGCACAACCTGTCTTCAGAGGAAACCCAGAGGTAAGAGCCATAGATGGCTGTGATCTTCAGACTGAAGATATCAATGAGAGAGGAGAAGGTATTTACACAATTCCAATTCCAGGTTATGACAATCAAGGTACGGTTATGCTACAGTTCAGACATCATGGTGGCTACTATCATGCAACTATAGATGATGTACAACTTATAGATGATGTATTTACAGATATAGAAGTATTGACCTCATTTGTAGGTAGAAATCCAGCATCTGCAATTCCACTTAGTCAGACTAATGATATTCCGCTTCATGTAGATATCATCAACCAAGGAAATACTACAGTAGATAATGTTATGATCCAAGCGGAGGCAGTGGGCCCGAGTGGAGTCGAATTCTCTACTGTTAATAGTAATTTCATGGCGCAACCAGCTCGTTGTTTCCTTAATGAAAACTCTACATTCACAGACGTATTTAGACCTTCTGAGATCGGAGATTATAGAGTTACCTATCGTAACATAACTGATAATGATCAGGTAGAAGCAAACGATACCGTTTCTTTCAATTTTGAAATGACGGATGAAATATGGAGATCAGCTGACAAACCAGCACCTGATGCAGAAAATCAACACAGACAAATTTTCACTGGTCTGGTTTCTGATGAGCCAGGGGCAGCTGGATGGTGTGGATTTGATTGGGCAATGGCATACAATTTCTTCTTGCCTAATGGAGATGGACATTATATGACTGACGTGAGATTTGGCGTTAATTTCCGAGGCGAAAACTCTGGAGACATAAAAGTCTATCTATACGAATGGGATGCTTCTCCAGCTTCTTTGGATCCAGACGGTGATCCTCTTACAGCTGGATGGTTAGTAGCAGCCGAAGATTTAGTTCTGGTAGGAGCTATGGGAGACAATGGATTTAATAGTCTGGAAAACTCTAGACCTATGACCTCATTATTAGGAGACCAGAGTGATATTTTGATCGGAATGGCAGCAGTAAACCCTGCAAATGGCGAACCTCTTGTAGAAAATGGTGAATTAGTTCCATTAGCTCTGAAGAGCAACCAGCACTATTCACTTGTATTCGTAATGAATCCTGATGCTGGTGCAGATGGTGAATTAGACTTCATAGCTAATAATGCAAGAGCAGGTTCTGCCTATGATTATGATGCAACTAACTTTGCCTTAGAGGTACTTGGTAGAACAGAAAGATACGGTGCAAGAGTTGCTTGTAACCTTATAGATGGTGGCAACTTCGATACTGAGCTTTCTAGCATTATTTATAACACGGCTGCAACTAATGAGCCATGGATAGAAATGACAATTACAGATCAGATATCAGATACGGAAGATCTACTCGATGTAAGTGAAAACATCCTAGAAGTATTCCCTAATCCGGCTTCAGAAGTTCTCATTATCGATATCGACCTAGTACAGACTTCTCCAGAAGTATCATTTGAATTAATGAACTTAAATGGACAACTGGTCAAAAGAATCGTTCATGATAATGTAAACGCAGGAAGATTCAACATGACTGTTTCTGATTTACCATCTGGAGTTTATACACTTAATACAAGAAGTGAGGCAGGATTTATTTCTAAGAAAGTCGTCATAACTAAATAAGACGATTTAGATAAAATCCTCCCAAGGATATAGTTTATATTAGAAGCTGACCGTGTAATGCGGTCAGCTTTTTTGTTTTCCATAGAGAAGACAGCATTAGTTAGACAACAAAACATTAGTACCATGAAATTAGTTTCTGCCTTCTTAGGTATATGCCTATGCTTATTTTTTAATTACTTACCAGTCAGTGCACAGCAACAAGCCAATGCACTTATAGTATCAGAACCCAGTGATCTAGCAGGTGCCTACAGGGCCATACAACCCGCACCACTATGGGGAGTTGAATTACTAGAAGATCTCACTGCTTCAGCAACTTTCGCTTCAGATCCTTCAGGCTCTACTTACGGCTGCAACGATGGCCTGTCAGATTTAACTGATAAGATTGTCTTAGTAGACAGAGGTAATTGCAGTTTCCTAGACAAGGTCATGAATGCACAAAGTAAGAATGCTGTAGCAGTTGTAATTTGCAACAATACAGGAGTCCATGCTATTCCAAATCTAAATGAAAGTGATGATGAGGCTATGATTACAATTCCTGTATTCTCCATGTCCCAACATGATTGCAACGTACTCAGAGTAGCTCTGACTGAGAGAGAGTACGAGATGACTTTGGGTTATTCTTGTATGAATGATACTGAGCCATCCGCACTTTGGGGTAATCAGCAAGGGGAAGGTGATTTTGCAGCTGGCCTCAATGGATGGTCTGTGATATCAGATGCAGATACATCTTGGTACTGGACAATGAATGAGAGTATTCCAGGTGTCATTGGGTCTAGTGGACGAATTTCAGAAGGCAGCTCATGTAATGGTTACATGGTACTACCTTCAGCCCATTTCGATGACCTAGACCTATGTCCTCTCGATCCATTAGAAGTAAACTTTTGCTCGGGCTCACTTATAAGCCCAGAAATAGACATGAGTGGTGCCACCGTAGAGAATCTCGTTTGTAAATTCTATCATCAATGGAACTACTACCATACTGGCAATACTTCACTCATTACAAGTTATGATGGTGGAACCACCTGGCCAGATACAATGAATATTACTACAGGACCCAAATTAAATCCTGAAGTGGTAGTCCCTGATAATGACTGTGTATTGCTTACTTCCAATACAGATGAAGAAGGCGAAAATTTCTTTTACATTCCCATTCCAGGATATAACAATCAAGGATCTATCGTATTACAGTTCAGACATAACGGTGCTTATTACTACGCTACCATAGATGATGTAATGCTGTTAGATCAAGAATTTACAGATATAGAAATAATTCCCGAATCTATATCTAGAAGCCCGGCGGTAGCAATGCCTTGCTTTGCCAAAACAGAAATCCCATTGCATGCCGATATTATAAACAATAGCAACTTGTCCATACCAAATGCAACGATAGAGGTAGAAACTACAAATCCTGAGGGGGTAAAGTGGACAACCATAAATAGCAGTTTCCAAGAGCAACCAAGTACTTGCTTTCTGGATGAGAACAGTTCGTTTAGGGAATTATTTATCCCTAGAGAAATAGGTACGTACAAGGTTAACTATAGAAATATTACCGAAAATGATCAGGTAAGAGCAAACGATACGACTTCTTTCAGTTTTGAAGTAACAGACGGTCTTTGGAGATCAGTGGACAAACCCAGCCCTGATCAGAATAATCAGCACAGAGAGATCTTTACTGGGGTGACAAACGAGGCACCTGGAAAAACTAGTTTTTGCGGTTATGATTGGGCATTGGCTTATAACTTTTATTTGGCAAAAGGAGATTATGCCTTTTTTAGGGATTTAAGGTTTGGCATCAATTTTAATTTGGATAACTCAGGGGAGATCAAAGTCTATTTATATGAGTGGAATCCTACCGCTGCTTCTTTAGACCCCGACAATAATCCAATGACACAAGACTGGCAAGTCGCCTCAGAAGATTTAGTGCTGGTAGGAGTTATGGGAGATAATGGGTTTAATAGTCTAGAAAATTCGAGACCTATGCATCCAATATTAACGGACCAGAGTGACTTAGTTGTAAGAATGGCTGCAGCCAATCTGGAGGATGGTGAGCCCTTAGTAGAAGGTGGTGAATTGGTTCCACTGGAATTAAAAGGTAATCAGCAATACTCTCTTGTATTTGTAATGAACACGGATACACCTCATGCTTTAGAATTTATTGCCAATGATGCCAACTACGGTGCGCCGTATGATTTGACTTTTACAAATAGAGCCTTACATAACTTAGGCAGACCAGAAAGATATGGGTCAAGAGTTGCATGCAACCTCACAGATGATGGAGCTTTCAATACAGAACTGCCTAATCTATCTTATAGTAGATCGGTAGCCAATGAGCCATGGATAGAAATGGTGCTTATTGGAGATGGAGAAACGATATCAGGTATAGAACCAGTGGATGAAACCAAAAACAGCATAGAGGTCTTTCCTAATCCTAGTTCAGAATTGATTACCATAGATATAGAATTAGCTGAAGCTACTGATGAGCTCTCTATTAAACTAGTAAACATAAATGGACAACTGGCAAGACAGATGGTTCTAAATGATGTAGTGAGAGAAAGATTCCATATGACTGTCTCTGATCTATCCGCAGGCGTATATACGCTAAGTGCCGAAAGCGCAGCAGGACTTATAACTAAAAAAGTGGTTATTACACGATAAAGTGATTTTAGGCAAAATCGCCATTTTACTTTATGAGCTGACCGTATTTCACGGTCAGCTTTTTTTTGATAGTGAAAATCTATTCTGCTTCCACTTAACCTTTCAGTTGCTTGATCCTTTCTTCCAGGGCAATTATTCTCGCTTCACCATCAGCAAGTTTTTTCCTTTCCTTATTAACTACTTGCTCTGGGGCGCCACTGACAAATCTCTCATTTCCTAGCTTCTTCATAATACTAGCTACAAAGCCTTGCTCATAGACCAGGTCAGCTTCTGCCTTAGCGAGCTCCGCAGCAACATCTATTTCTAAGTCTAAGTGTATAAATACTTTGGATTTTCCGCAAATGACAGCTATCCCATTTATACCCTCATCCGAATCTGCAACAGTTATATCACCCACAAAAGCTAGTCGCTTTATAATATCCTCTGCCCCTGCACGAGCAAAACAAGAGCTAATCTCATCAGTCTTAATTATAGAGAGATCCACTGACTCCTTTGGAGAAACTTGATTTTTGTTTTTTACATCTCTTACCGAGGAAACGATAGACTTGAGTAGTTCTAAATCACCTAACAAAGGCTTATCCACCTTAGAATCAGGCTTGGGATACCGTGCCATCATGCAATCCTCTCCTTCGGCCCTATTTCTGATCTTATGCCATATCTCCTCTGTGATAAATGGCATAAATGGATGAAGAATGATGCAGATCTTTTCAAAAACTCCCTTGGTTCTTTCTAAGGTAATTGCATCTATCGGCTGCTTATAGTCAGGCTTTATTATTTCGAGAAACCAAGAAAACACATCTGTCCAGACAAAGGAATAAGTACTAATAAGTGCCTCTGACAATCTATACTCGTCATAAGACTTTTGGGTTTTCTCTATTGTTCTATCCATCAGTTGTTCTATCCAGTCAAGGGCAAGTCTACTCGCTGCTGGTTGCTGTAAGGTATCGTCTACCTCCTGTGACAGTACATATCCTACTGCATTCCAGATCTTATTAGAAAACTTACGTCCATTGTCTACCAGCGAATCATCAAACAATAAATCTCCACCTGCAGGCGAACAAGAAAGCATGCCATATCTGACTCCATCTGCCCCATAATCTGCAATCAGCTTAAGCGCATCAGGAGAATTCCCAAGCGACTTACTCATCTTTCTGCGTTTCTTATCTCTAACCATTCCAGTAAAATAGACATCCTTGTAAGGGAAAGTATCTTTCCATTCGTAGCCCGCCATGACCATCCTAGCGACCCATAGAAATATAATATCCCAGCCCGTTACCAAGACGCTGGTAGGATAATAATAATCTAGCTCTTCCTGGTTTTCAAAGCCATTAAATACACTAATCGGCCACAGCCATGAAGAAAACCAGGTATCTAGCACATCCTCATCTTGCTTCAGCTCAGCAGCCTCCAAGGCAGGGAAATCTTTCCTGGCCAACTCCAGCGCTTCAGCATCAGTTTCTGCTACGTACACCTTATCTTCATAGTAGTATGCTGGAATCCGCTGTCCCCACCACAGTTGCCGGGATATACACCAGTCTCTGATGTTTTCCATCCAGTGGCTATAGGTGTTCTTGTACTTTTCAGGAAAAAACCTGATCGTATCATTCATCACGTTTTCCAGAGCTGGATCGGCCAGTGATTTCATATCCACATACCACTGCAAGGACAATCTAGGCTCTACCACAGCATTTGTTCTTTCAGATCTACCTACATTATGTACCAGATCTTCGACCTCTACCAGATGACCTTTTTCTTCCAGATCTGCATTGATAAGTTTTCTGGCTTTGAATCTGTCCTCACCTATATAGAGCTGTCCCGCTGCACTTACGGTGCCGTCAGGATTGAGCATATCGATGACTTCCAGCTTATGTTTCTTACCTAGTTCATAATCATTGACATCATGAGCAGGAGTGACCTTTAGTGCACCAGTACCGAATTCTATATCTACATAACTATCATAAATTATAGGTATTGCTCTACCAAGCAAAGGCACCAGCGCTTTCTTTCCCTTGTAAGCTGCATAGCGCGGATCATCAGGGTGGACTGCAATAGCTGTATCCCCAAGTATAGTTTCTGGTCTAGTGGTCGCAATTGTGATGTAATTATCCTCTCCTTCTATTTTATATCTGATGTGATAGAGCTTAGCAGACTCTTCTTTGTGGAGGACTTCTTCGTTGGACAATACCGTTTGTGCCTGAGGATCCCAATTGACCATACGATTTCCACGATAGAGTTTGCCCTTATTGTAG
>CAYNJK010000003.1:0-27935 GCA_964397575.1 uncultured Saprospiraceae bacterium | reverse complement strand
TTTCTTTTGGATTTCGTCATGGATAGCAATCATGGCCAGCTTTATCATATCTGCTGCTGAGCCTTGTATCGGTGTATTTATAGCCATACGTTCAGCATTGCTCCTGGCAAGACCATTTCTGGAGTTGATATCTCTGAGGATACGTTTTCTGCCAGCCAGTGTTTTTACATAGCCGTGTTCTCGGGCATAATTGACGGTTTCGTCCATGTAAGATTTAAGTCCTTTGAATTGTCCAAAGTAGGTGCTTATCAGTTCCTTGGCTTCTGATCTCTTAATGCCTAGTTGTCTAGACAAATTGGTCGCACCAGCACCATAGATGATAGAAAAATTGACTGTTTTTGCATTTCTTCTTTGGTCCGCTGTTACTTCATCGAAAGGGACATCGTAGACCTTGGCTGCAGTCGCTCTGTGGAAGTCCAGACCTTTATTGAAGGCATCCAGCATAAATTCATCTTTGGAGATGTCAGCGATGAGACGGAGCTCTACCTGCGAGTAATCGGCAGCGAGTAGTATGTGATCCTTATCTCTAGGGACAAAAGCCTTACGTATTTCTCTACCAGCTTCGTCCTTAATGGGGATGTTCTGCAAGTTGGGGTTCTCAGAGCTGAGTCTGCCGGTGGCTGCTCTGGCTTGATTAAAGTTACTATGTACGCGACCTGTCTTCTCATTGATCATAAGGGGCAGGGCATCTACATAGGTGGATTTTAATTTTGAATATTTCCTGAATTGTAGAATCTTTTGGATGATCTCATTGTCGAAGGAAAGTTCATTGAGTTTTTCTACGTCCGTGCTATACTGTCCAGAGCCAGTTTTTCGCCAGCGGTAAGGAATTTTTAGTTTTTCGAATAGCACTTGGCCGACTTGCTTGGGACTGCCTATATTGAACTCCACGCCGGCCATCTTATAGATTGCTTTTTCTTCAGTCTTGATTTTCTTTGCCAGCACTTTAGAATAGTTTTTTAGAAAGTCTCCATTTATTTTGACACCTTCGTATTCCATCTGGCAGAGCACGGGGATAAGGGGTTCTTCCACTTTATAATAGAGCTCTTCAAGACCTTCTTTCTTGATACTTTTTTCTAGATGTTTCTTTACTTGTAAGGTTATGTCTGCATCTTCTGCGGCATACTCAGAGACTTTTTCCACTGCGATGTCTCTCATGCTCAGCTGGTTTTTTCCTGCTTTGCCTATGAGGTCTTGTATAGGAACCATCTTATAATTGAGCAATGCTGCAGCGATAAAATCTAGTTTATGTCTTAGGTCTGGTTCTAGTAGATAATGGGCAATCATGGTATCAAAGAGCTGTCCTTGCACTTCCACCTCGTACCACTTCATTATTAGATTGTCATACTTGATGTTCTGACCGATTTTGGCAATGTTAGGATTCTCTAGTACCTCTTTGTAGTAACCGATGATGCGTAAGGCTTCGCTTTTATCTTCAGGTACGGGCACGTAATAACCTTCGCTCTTTTTTATAGAGAAGGCTAGACCGACGAGTTCTGCTTTATTGGCATCTAGGCCAGTGGTCTCGGTATCGTAAGAGAATATTTTTTGCTTGGCCAGTTTGGTGGCGAGAGCGGACCTTTCTTTGTCAGTATTGACCAGAACGTATTTGTGCTTTGTGTTTTTAATGTTGAAATCAGATACAGAATAATTGGCCGCGATTTCTTTGTTGGTAGCTTTCTGACTAGGGGAGGGTGCAGTACCGAAAAGATCTCCCTGGGTCGGCACTGTCTTGCCTAAGATGGAGTCTGCCAGTGTTCGGAACTCTAGTTCTTTAAAGATTACAGAGAGCTTTTCCTTGTCAGGTTGCTCTGTCACATACGTCTTAGCGTCAAATTTTATGGGTACATCCAGTTTGATGGTAGCCAATTGTTTGGACAACAATCCTTGTTCGGCAAAATTGATAACATTTTCTTTTTGTTTGCCTTTCAGTTCTTCCACATTTTCCAAGATTCCTTCTACGGACTTGTACGCTTTCAGCAACTTGACGGCAGTCTTGGCACCTATGCCAGGGATGCCTGGGATATTGTCTACACTATCTCCTTGTAAACCTAGGATGTCTATCACCTGGAGTACATTTTCTATGTCCCATTTCTCCAGCACTTCTTGCTCCCCAAGGATGTCTATCCCGTTTCCAAATCTGGCAGGTTTATACATGAAAATCTTATCTGAGACGAGCTGTGCATAATCTTTGTCTGGTGTTACCATATAGACGGTAAAGCCTTCTTTTTCTGCCTGCTTAGCGACGGTGCCTATGGTGTCATCGGCTTCGTAGCCATCCACTGTGATGATAGGAATATTAAAAGCTTCTACGATGGATTTTATATAGGGGAAGGCTATGGTAATATCTTCTGGCTGTGCATCTCTGTTTGCCTTGTAAGGCTCATACATCTCATGTCTGAATGTATCTCCTTTAGGATCAAAAGCCACTGCTATATGAGAGGGTTTCTTTTTCTGGAGGATGTCCCATAATGATCTGGTAAATCCTGTGATGGCAGAAGTGTTTATCCCTTTGGAATTAATTAGGGGTCGATTGATAAAAGCATAGTGTGCCCTATAGACAAGGGCATGTCCATCTAGGAGAAATAGTTTCTTTTCCATATCACTTTGAGATTGGGTGGCAAGATAGGATTTTCATTCACGAGAACGAAGTATGGTGAGAAATCTCCTTTTCTTTAAGAACCAACAACATTACTTTCTATGCCAAAAAGTAAACTTAAAAGCCAGTTGGTTCAGGCAAAGCTATATGGAGTTTTCGAGCCTATTAAAACGACATATGCGGTGTTATGCCACCTTTTTTCTATGGATACTGAATTAGAATCCGTAGGTCAGGCCAAAGTTCAGGTAACTTTGTGTTCTTGGAGAAGACTCTAGGCAATCAGGACAAGTTATAAGATCAGAGGCGGACCTCTTTTCTCCTTCAAAATCTGATTTTCTTAGACCAAAGCCGACACCTACTCCTATACCTTTCCATACTTCGAAGGCCAGTGTATTTAGCCAGGTATACTCAAAGAGTCCTGCTTCGAATGATCCAGCAGTGATATCACTAGGATCGAGCAATACCTGCTGTACCTCACCAGTACTATAGGGTACAAAGAGAGTAAGGGTGGAATTCCAAGTGAGTTTCTTGCCATAGACTCTAAAGTCGTTGTAGTAATCGGCTCTTACCTTAGCACCTAAGGCACCCTGACTGCTCAGCCCATCCAGTCCAGAAAATGCAAAATGGTAATTGAGTGGGTGAATAAGTACTGTGAGATTATCGAAAGGCAACCAGGTCGCGCCGATGCCTATGTCGAAAGTACCAGGACTAATAAAGTTGTTTATAGAAGAATTGAATTCTGCTTGTCCAGATAACCCGAAATTGTCTGCCAGTTTGTAACCAGCCAATGACGAGATATTCAGAATGTCTACCAGGCCATTTTGGAAAAGACCGTCTCCATCTATTTCTGCTTCTGCCTCACTAAGGTCTATATCTTGCCATGATTCCGTGATGACACCTTTGTTATGCCAGAAGAACTTGTCTTTGTCATAATTGGCATATGCTGTAAGACCTATATTAAGGGCAGTGGCTGAAGACCTAGGGTTAGGATTGGCCACCCAGCCAAAAGATCTATTGAAATTAAAGCCTAAGAGCCCATTCAGGCCTTTTCGCCAGCCAGAAAGATCATCTATGTCAGACTGAAAAGCATCTACTTCTCCTTGGAGAGCATTTATCTGAGCCTGCAGATCTGCCATCTTGGAGATTTTGTCTTGTTGCATAGTTCTTAGTTCCTCTAGGTTTCTCAAATTGTTTTGTGCAAAAGAGGCCGTAGAGATAAAGGCTGTCAAAAAGAATAAGCAGATTACTTTGTACATGTCGTTTTTTTAGTGATACACTTGAAAAAAGCAAGATAGCAAGTCTTTGGCAATTACATTCATACAGCCTTGTTATGAAAGACATAAAACCTAAAGATTACCAATCGCAAGGAATAAGCAATGAAATGGATATGGACAAAAAAAGGCTGTGACGTTTTCACACCACAGCCTATTATATTTTATAGTCTTTAATTACAGAGAGTAAGTAAGACCTACGTTGTATCTCATTTGTACATCAGAAGACTCTGAGTCAGCTTGTCTGATACCATAAGTAACACCTACACCGATACCTTTGAAAAGGTTAAAGGCAAAAGAGTTAGTCCACTCATAGAATGAAGCAGAAGGAATTTCTGATCCGTCAGCTCTAAGTCCTGAGTCTTGGTATGGGAAGAATGCTTCTAAAGCAGAGATCCATGCTAGTCCAGGGAATAATTCTCTGTTGTAACCAGCTTTGATTTTAGCACCAGCACCACTTACGAAATCAGGGTTGTCACCAAACTTCCAGTGGTAGTTAAGTGGGTGCACCATTAGGTAGAAAGCATCTATTGGCGTCCATGTAACACCTACACCTAGATCTAAATCACCAGGATTATTGAATAAAGAGTTTCCACCAGCGTTGTTACCTAAGATAGCTGTGTTATAAGTTGCATTAGCAGAAAGTGCTAAGTTCTTAATGATCTTGTAACCATAAAGAGAAGAAATGTTAAGCTTGTTAGGAGCGATAGAAGCTGGTTGGTTACCAGGCACATTAGTGTTCAAGTCACTAGATAATCTGCCTAAGCCTACGATAGCGTCATTATAAAGGAACTGCTTGTCATCATTGTATCTTAATGATCCCAATACATCTAGTACGATAGCATTTTGTGTAGAATTGATGTTTTCATTTGAAAACCAATTATCAAAACCAGAGAAGTTACCTCCAACGTTGCCCAGTAGTGAATGCGTCCATCCTCCAAACCCGTCGATTTGTCCTTGTAGCGCATTAGCTTCAGCCATAAGAGCATCTGCTGCAGCCATTTTTTCTGCCTTCATAGACTTTAATTCATCCATGGTCTGTGCTTGTACAAAGCCAACTGTCAGAAACATAGTTAATAATAATAGTAAATGTCTCATTGTAAAAATTTGTTAGTTAAAAAGTGTTTTATTCGAATTAATTGTGAATTTCTATTTTCATGTTGCTTACATGGTTTAATGGGAATACAATCTTGTTACCTCCTTCTTTTATCAAGATGAGAGAGGACTTATCCATCTCTACTATTTTTCCTGTGACATTATCTATGGTTACGGTATCTCCGACATCAAATTTTCCTTTAGAATAATAAGATGCAAGAAAATTTGACATTGAAGCTTTTGATGCCAAACCATATCCAATGGCAAATGCCAAGATGATTCCACCGATTACTAAGGATATATTTTGAGATAGGAATGCCGTATCTATTTGGGCAGCAGTCAAGGCACTTATTACAATATTAATCATCAAAAAGTAAAAAACCAAAGATGATATCATTCTTGCTGAAGGTATTCCTAGGGACTGTAGTGCTGAAAGTGATACTGTTTTCAGTCCATCTGCCATCAGAGTACCAAGAACTAAGACGATAAGTGCTACGATTAGCTTCGGAATAAGATTAAAAATATTCATTACTAACTCCGATACCGCAGGCATGCCTAATACATCTGTAGCTGCGACCATAAAGAATAAAATCAAAAAGTAATACACCACTTTGCTGATGACTTTACTGACTTTTATTTTGATATTTGACTTTTCAACTATCTCTATCTCCTCTAGTTTCTCTCCTATCTTGTCTATGTTTATTGCTTCCATCGCTTTTTGGACAAGCTTGGCAACAAGTTTTGCTAAGAGCATTCCAATGATAACAATGACAATAGCTGTCAAGAATTTAGGTACGCCAGAAACAAATACGTTGAGTAATTCTTGCAATGCACCAGATTGTAATTGTCCGAATAATAGCATTGTGATTAGTTGATTAGGGGGTTATGAGGATTTCAGATTATTTTCAGCATTACTCTTTGTCTTTCCCTCCGCCTGCATTGACGAAATAGGAAATTACTTTTGCAAAGTAAACATCTATAATGTTTGTAAAGAAAGATAATCCATTAAGATTACTATCTATTGAGTTTTTTACACGGTCTACTCTGTCTGCGTATTGCTCTTCCTGAAGCTTCTCTAGTTCTTTGAAGCTGTTATTCTTACTCATTAATCTTCCTTATATTTTTCTTTAAAAGTCTGTCTAAACTTCTGTTTAGCTCTTTTAATCTTCATTTTTATCGCACTTTCTGACTTATTGAGGATATGTCCTATCTCTCTGATGGACATTTCGTCCTGATATTTCATCAGTAAAATCGTCTTGTCTCCCGTCGGTATTTCTTCTAGAACTACTTTTAGCCTTTTGATATTCATTTCCAGCAAAAATGCGTCTTCCACATTATCCTCGACATCCATATTTTCGATAAAATCGTCCATATAGACACTGAGGTCTTTCTTCTTCCTTCTCAAAAAGTCAATGCAGAAGTTGTAGGTAATTGAGTAAATCCAGGTCGAAAAACGGCTTTTACCGCTAAACTTGGACATATTCAACAGGATTTTCATCATAATATCCTGTGTAGCATCTTCTGCTTCGTTTTCATTTTTGAGTAGAGATAGACACTTGCCAAATATTTTCCCAGAGTACCGCTTGTAAATCAAATTGAAATAAGCGACGTTTTGGGATTCTAAATACAACTGAACCAACTCTTCATCAGATACTTTTTTGGAGATATCTGACGCCATTAAGGGGCTGAGTAGATTGATCAAAATAAATTAATTTTAATTGTGGTCGATTATTTAGACGTCAAATAACAATAAAGTTACTTTAGAAACTCTAAATAAAAAAGAGGTAATGTTAAGTACATTACCTCTACCCTAACCAAATGAAACCAAAATTTGAACTTAGAGTTTGTTCATCAATTAAATTAACAGAATTTCCCAAAATCGCATAAAATTTGACTATGATTCCAGTATTATTAGATTTTATCAAAAAATATTCAGCAAATAGGGCATTAAAGTGTATAATTTTCATTCTTACTCTTGGTCCCATTGTGCTTACCGCGCAGGACGACCAAGCCTTTTTTATCAAAGAAATCTATGATTATACCCTGGAGAAAGGGCAATGTGACCGTTGGTTACAACATCTTTCTGATACGATCGGAGGCAGATTAGCCGGATCTGAGAACGCCGAAAAGGCAGTAGCTTATACCTATAGAGTACTGGAAAGCCTCAATTTTGCAGATAAGGTTACAAAACAGCCTTGCAAAGTACCAAAATGGGTACGTGGTGATAGGGAAATAGGCAATATCCGCTGGGGGGATGTGAGAACAAAAGAGTATAATGCCCAGAAAATAGACATTCTTTCTCTCGGCAACTCAGTAGGAACACCTACCAAAGGAGTAATAGGAGAGGTCATAGAGGTACACAGTCTGGATACCTTGGATATACTAGGTCCCGATGTTATCAAAGACAAAGTGGTCTTTTTTAATAGACCGATGGATCCTAAGAGGCTGCAGACAGGGCATGCCTATGGAGAGGCCGTGGACCAACGCGTACATGGCGCCTCACGTGCCGCGGTGCATGGTGCACAAGCTGTCCTAGTCAGATCAGTTACGTTGAGTCAAGATGATTTTCCACATACTGGCGTACAATCCTATGCTGATGGTGTGCCTAAGATAGCTTCTCTAGCTATCAGCACCAATCATGCTAATCGCCTGAGTGAATTGCTCAAAGAGCATAAAGTAGAAGTCTATCTCAAAAACAATCCACAAGTTCTAGATTCTGTAATGTCTCACAATGTGATAGCTGAGATAAAAGGCTCGGAGTTCCCTGACCAAATCATCTTGGTAGGTGGGCATCTGGATTCCTGGGATGTAGGTGGCGGAGCACATGATGATGGTGCGGGCTGTGTCCACGCTATACAGGTGTTCCAGACCCTTGCAGCTCTTAATTATAAGCCTAAAAGGACACTGCGCTGTGTGATGTTTATGAATGAGGAGAATGGCCTCGGTGGTGGCAAAGCCTATGCAGCCGCTTCCAAAGCCAATAATGAATACCATATGGCAGCAATAGAATCTGATGCTGGAGGATTTACTCCAAGAGGCTTTGGTTGTTCTGCACATCCGTCAGTTTTTAAGTCCTTTCTGAAGCAAGCGCAGGCCTTTGAGGAGTTTTTGGAGCCCTATGATTTGTACATCAAAGCCGGAGGCGGTGGTGCGGATATCAATCCACTGAAATTTCAGAAAGGCTTACTTATAGGATTAAGACCCGATGGTTCTAGATACTTTGATTTTCATCATACGACTGCAGATGTTTTTGCCAATGTCCACCCTAGAGAGCTGAAGCTGGGTGCAGCGGCGATGACAAGTCTCGTATACTTATTGGACCAATATGGACTGGAATAATGATGGAGGATATCACAATGGAAGACAAAACTTTCGAAGTCTATCTCTCCGAGGTGGAGATAAAGGCTATAATTTCAGAACTAGCTGCCAAGCTCAATGAGGAGTATGGGCAATATCAGCTAGAAGTCATCTTGATCAGTATACTGGACGGCTCTTTTATCTTTATGGCGGACCTCGTCAGACAGCTGACTTTTCCTCATAAGATCCAATTTGTCAAGTTGTCCTCCTATGAAGACATGGAAAGTAGGGGAGAGGTGGAGTTTGTTCTCGATCTCAGAACAGAGGTAGATGGCAAGCATGTGGTGGTCATAGAAGATATCATAGATACAGGACTGACAATAGAAAGCTTTATAGCGAAGCTGGAGGCCAGAAATCCTCTATCCGTCAAGATCTGCACTTTGCTCAGTAAGCCCGACGTACATAACGACATTGTGGATATCCATTTTCTGGGTAAAGAGATCCCTCCAGAATTTGTAGTAGGCTATGGTTTGGACCTCAATGGTTATGGTCGTAACCTGCCTCATATATATAAATTAAAAGTTTAATCTATTAAATAACCTCAGGACTATTTCTATAAAGCGAGAATTACCTTAATTTTGCACTTCCGAATCACTGACCTATGGTGTAATCGGTAACACATCGGTTTTTGGTACCGACATTCAAGGTTCGAGTCCTTGTAGGTCAACGAGCGATTATTTATAACCTTCTAACTGTAATAAGTTAGAAGGTTTTTTGTTTTAAGCTGCTGACGAACAAGCCATCTGATTAAAATCGCCAGGAAAATCTTACTAAATTGGAATTAGCTCCATAATTGTCCCTAAATACGGAGTGAGATGAGAAGTACAGAAAGCTCCTAAAAGAAAAAAACTAGTGCCGGATAAAGCTATCCGAACACTAGCCAATCATTATAGAACAACTTCCATGTCTAGAAACCGATTTGAGATATTTTTGTTCTTCATCAATCTGCTTTAAGATTTTTTTAAGGTATTTTTCTTTTAGGGCTACATTCTCCATCCTATAATGATCCTATAATGACAATTAGGATAAGCCCAAGATTCTAAATCATTATTAGGATACAGTTCCCAACTGGTCTATGGTGCTTAATATTACTATCAGAAATTAGCTATTCTAAAAGCTAGGTATACAGACCTTTCTTCCATATATCCTCTTATCTTGTACCTATTAGATGCAGATATTAAGAGATATACAGAAGGTAAGACAACAGAGAAGCACTAGTCTTGCGGTACTCATAGATCCAGAATCTACTGGACCACAGCAGCTCAGTCGACTTGTAAGACTGGCCACCGAGGCCCAGGTGGACTACTTCTTTGTAGGGGGAAGTACAGTAGATCATTCTGATATGGTCATGGTGCTAGAAATTCTAGAGCATCAGCAGATACCAGTAATTATCTTTCCTGGAAATACAAATCAGCTGAGCAATAAGGCGGATGGCTTACTCTTCTTGTCACTTATTTCCGGAAGAAATCCTGATTTGCTGATAGGGAAGCACGTGGAAAGTGTCCCTTTTCTTAGAAGCAGCGAGTTGGAGCTGATGCCTACAGGATATATCCTTATAGATGGTGGTAACAAAAGCAGTGTCGCGTATATCAGCAACACTACACCTATTCCTCATAATTCTATAGATCTCACCATAGCGACAGCCTTGGCAGGACAATATCTTGGACTGCAACTGATCTATCTGGAAGCGGGCAGTGGCGCTAAGCACTGCGTTTCTACAGAGATGATTGCTGCCGTAAAGAAAGAAATATCTATTCCTCTGATAGTAGGCGGAGGAATACGGACACCTGAAAAAGCCAAGGCAATTGCAGAAGCTGGAGCAGATGTCATAGTGATCGGTAACATCTTAGAAAAGGAGGTGGAACTGATTATGGACTTATCTATCGCCGTGCATTCCAGTAAAACTAGAATTGTATGAGTCTGCAGGAAGGATTAATAGTACGATCTACAGGTAGCTGGTACGATGTTACACTTGCTGGTGGAGAGACGATTTCTTGTAGAATGATAGGGAAGTTTCGTCTGGATGGTAAAAAACTAACCAATCCGGTAGCGGTAGGAGATAGGGTGCTGGTAGAACTGGAGGTGCAGACAGATGATAAGCAGACTGGTGTTATCAAGGAGATTCTAGATCGTAAAAATTATGTCATCAGGCAATCACCTAGGAAAAAACACTTTTTGCATATCCTCGCAGCCAATATCGACCAGGCATTGCTTATCGTTACTATCAGAGACCCTAAGCTGAAGCAGGGTTTTATAGATCGCTTTTTGCTGATGACTGAACCTTATGATATTCCAGCCCATATTATATTCAACAAAGGGGACATCTACACGGATGATGATTTGAACGTCTATCAGTATCTGAAAGAGACCTATGAAAAAATAGGTTATAGCTGCTACATCACTTCTGCCCTAGAAAACAAAGGCATACAGCAAATCACTAAACTCATAGAAGGTAAGTCCAGCCTCATCAGTGGGCAGTCTGGAGTGGGCAAGTCGTCGTTACTTAATAGGCTACATCCCGATTTGGAATTAAAGACCAAGAGTATATCCGACTATACAGGTAAGGGACAGCATACGACGACTTTTGCAGAGATGTTTGATCTGGGAGCAGGGACAAAGATTATAGATTCTCCAGGTATAAAAACTTTGGGCTTCAATCATATGGAAGTCCAAGATGTCGCGCATAACTTCAAAGAGTTTTTTGCAGCTTCTTCAGGATGTAAGTTTCAGGATTGTACACATCGCAATGAACCCAAGTGTGCCATAAAGACAGGTATAGAAGAAGGTGAAATAAGCGAGCTGCGCTACGGCAATTATCTTCAGATTATCTCAGAGGTAGAAGATCAGAATTACTGGGAGAGACACAGTGAGTACTAGGCAGCTTGTAGTTTCAGCATTTTAGTAGATACTATCGATCCAACCAGGCTTTAAACACAGGCGACTTCTCCGTACTTACCACTATATCCTCATCTATGGCTGGCGTTAGTTTCAGTTTTAGACGGCCCTTGAAATAAGGATGGATTTCGTGGATGGCATCGAAATGGGAGATAAACTTTCTATTGACCCTGAAGAAGTGGTCAGGGTCTATCATCTGATCTATTTCATCTAAGGTATTATTGACGGGCAGTCTCTGATTGTTTTTGTCTACGAGGAAGGTCATCTTATTTTGACTATAGAAATAGGCAATGTTTTCTGCGGGTACAGATTTTATTTTGTTGCCTAGCTTGCAAAGGAAGCGGGCTTTGTAGTTTTTATTTCTTTGTTTGAGCAGGTTCTGAAACTGTTGGTAGAGTTCGGTTTGGTCATCGGTTTTGGATACTGACAATTGCGAGTATTTTTCCAGTGCTTTTTCTAGTCTTTCTTTTTGTATGGGTTTCAGCAGGTAGTCGATGCTATTGACCTCAAAGGCTTGCAAGGCATATTTGTCATAAGCTGTGGCAAAGATTATAGGACAAGTTACCCGATGCTGAGTAAAAATATTGAAACAAAGACCATCGGTAAGATGGATGTCACTAATGATGAGATCCGGTGCAGGATTTTGTTGCAACCATTCTAAACTGCCATCTACAGAGTCTCTCACTGCGATTATCTCACAACTAGGACTGAGTTCCGTAAGTAACTTTTGAAGCTTTTCTGCAGCCAGTTTCTCGTCTTCTATAAGTAGGATTTTCATTTATGGTTGGTTTTGTTTGGTAAGTGTTCACTTGTCGATTTCTAGTAAGGGTAGTCTTACTTTGAATAGGTCAGCGGTCTGCGAGATTTGTACTTGTTTGTCAGTAAAAAATTCATATCTGTTTTTTATGTTTTCCAGTCCTGAACCCTTCCTTGTCTGAGTATCGTATTTCTTTTTTTGCAAATTGTTTTCTACGATGACCTCGTTACCTTCCGTATAGATTTTGATTGTAATGGGTTGCTGTTCTGTGGCCATGTTATGCTTTATGGCGTTTTCTATCAGCATCTGTAAGGACAAAGGCGGCAAAACTTTCTGTCTGGCTGACTCCGCTATATCTATAGAGAAGAAGACGCTTTCAGCAAAGCGAATTTGAAGCAAATAGATATAGGAATCTATCATTTGCAGTTCTTCTTCTAGTATGCTGAGGTCTGAATGTTCTGCCTGGAGGATGATTCTGTATACCTCTGCAAATTTACCAAGGTACTCCTTTGAAAGATCCAGGTCTTTATCCATGAGTGAGGAAAGGATGTTCAGATTGTTAAACAAAAAATGTGGGTCCAGATGATTTTTTAGAGACATCATTTGTGAGCGGGCATTTTCTCTTTGTAACTTTTCTGATTTTAGTTCTGAACGCCGCCAGTCTCTGAGAAACTGATACCCAAAAAAGCATGCAAAAGTGGGTAGGATAAGTGCTGAGGCATAGATGTTCATTACAATAAAATTTTCGCTATCTGGTGCGGAAGCGTAGTAGTTCTTTATGATATAGTAACTGAGATTAAGCGCACCGATAGAGAGGGCAGTTCCAAGCAACATCTGAAAGAAGAAACGGAAACCAGGATACTTGAGCCAAGGGATATATTTATTCAGAATGTAACTGAGGAAAGAGAGAACCATAATAACGAGTGCTCCACCTATCAGAAACCAGCAAGTAGTGTAAACCTTTATTTGCGCATCGGCATCTATGTTAGGATAGTAATACATCCACGTTGCTGTACCTATCAGGCACACTACTGGCAATACAAGTCTAAATAGCAGCGCTTTCAAGTTTGGAATATTTGATCACAGGTCAGCAATCTAAGGCTGACTTGGAAAGTTGGTTATTTGAACACTATTTCTTCTATATCGTCCCATTCTATTTCGATGGGTAGATCACTGGAATCAGTGAAGAGGAGGATGCCATTATTGTTTCTGCTGACATCCTGACGATCACCTAGTAATAACTGGTCTCCATTCCTTAGCTCTACCATAGAGAAGGACCTGTTTTTTGGGGTGATTCTTTCTATGTTGCGCATAGGTATCTGAAACTCTATATCGTCATCGTCACCGTCCAGAAACTCAAAACTCCAGATCTCGTCTTTGTCAAAGGCAATATATCCTGAGTGAATCTTCCCATCGTAAGTCAGCACCTTGGCTCTTATGCCCTCTGGAATGGGAAAATTGTCATAAGCGGTATTAAAAGGCAGTGCAGAACTGAAGTCAAGTCTGATAAAGTCTTGCCAGTCTATCTCAAGATTACCCAATGCTTCTACAAAGACGCCTATACCCCTGTTACCAGAGTCACAGTCATTAGAGCCATCCAGACGCATAGTTCTTCCTGACTCAAATAAGATATCGATCCCATCTCCACCTAATAGCTTATCTATAGAAGTAATTTTCTCAAAAGGAATTTTTTGGTCGCCAAGACGAGACTCTCCGTCTAGGATGTCGAGACCATTTCTCTCGTCCATGTCCCACTTTATGTGACCCGTAAACTCTCTTTTTCTGTTGGCGTAGACGGTCCCATAGAGTGGTTTTCCGTACGGACATTCTATATTGTCTGGTGCAGCAAAAAACTTGATGTGCTTCATGTCATCCCAGTCTATACTGATCTTACCGAGTTCATAGTCCCATATTCTCAAAGTAGTTCCTATGTCATTGGAGCCGCCGTCTACTTCTAGTTCTGCACCATTTTTGAATTCCAGATGTACTCTATCGCCGCGCTTGATATTCATTTCGGCAATATCACCAAAGAAGCAAGCAAAGACATGATTGCCAGAACTGTACTTGTCTTTCCAAATACTGCTGAAGCTCCAGTCCATGTTTTTCCAGCTGTTGTTATGCTTTTTAGGATTTTTTTGAAAATTTTCTGTTTTCACCGAATTGAAGACATCGTGCCAGTACATCTCTTCTTTTCCCCATCTGATAAAGCCAGTGAATTTGTCTCCTTCGGTAGTCGTAATGGTACCGTAGATATAGATGCCATTATTATGCTGGGCATCTAGCTGAGAAGCTGGAAAACAAAGCCAAATAAAGCTGAAGAGTGCTATTTTAAATACTATACTAGAATACATGCTTATTGTTCTTTGACAAGATACGGACTGTAAAATTGTCTCTATATCAAGGTAATATCAATAATATATAGATGAAAAGGGAAAAATGGAGCCCAAGATGGCACTGAATTATACTGAGCCATCTCTTACAATGGTATTGTTTTTGACCATTTTACTAATAAAATAAAGATTTTGAGCTCAAGCACTAAGGATACTGCCATATTACTAATACACTGTGAGGATAAGAAAGGCCTGGTCGCAGCCATAACAGATTTTCTACACAAGAACAATGGTAACATTATAGCCCTAGATGAACATGTAGATCATGATTCAAACCTTTTCTTTATGAGGGTAGAATGGCAACTAAAAGATTTTACGATACCCTCTGAAAAAATGGCGGAGTATTTCCAGACAATGATTGCCAGTAAATATGATTTGAAATTCAAACTGAAGTTTTCAAATGAAGTACCTAAGGTGGCGATTTTTGTTTCTAAGTATTCCCACTGTCTCTTTGACATCATGTCTAGATATGAATCTGGTGAATGGAAGATAGAGATTCCGCTTATTATCAGTAACCATGAAAAATTCAGATATATCGGTGAGAGATACAATATCCCTTACCACTATTTTCCAATCACCAAGGACAACAAAGCGGAACAGGAAGAAGCAGAATATCATCTTCTCAAAAAACATAATATAGACCTCATCGTCTTAGCAAGATATATGCAGGTGCTCAGCGGGAGTTTCTGTGATCGATTTAAGGACAGAATTATAAATATTCATCATTCTACTTTACCTGCTTTTGCTGGGGCCAATCCCTACAAGGCAGCCTATGTCCGTGGTGTCAAGCTCGTAGGAGCGACGGCACATTATGTAACCTCAGACTTGGATGCTGGTCCTATCATAAGGCAAGGAGTGATTCCGGTTTCCCATGTAGACTCAGTCAGAGATATGAAAAGAAAAGGTAGGGATATAGAAAAAATTGTACTTGCAGATGCCGTCTGGTCCCAACTGAATCATAAGATAATCACCTGTCATAACCGGACGGTTGTTTTTGCGTAATGGCTCTATCAATTTATAATTCCAAATTTTGTATTCGATAAATGGTGCTGTCTAAATTGATGTTCAGTTAAAAAGAAAAAGCCACCCTAGTAATTTAGGATGGCTTTCAATGTATCAATATTCCATGTTCTTACTGGAAGATATATCGTAATCCCAGCTGCATTTGCCATCTAGAACTCTGTATCCCTCCATCATCGATAACTGCAAATGGTTCATTGTCTGTAGTAGCTACAGAAGGATCATAAGTAAAAGTTGGTGTATTGGTACCATCTTGGAACCCTTCGAAGTTTAATAACTCGAAGCTACCGAAACTACCTACAAAGTATCTTCTTCCCCAGTTTTTGTTAAGCAAATTAGAGAAGTTAAATACATCTAAAGAAACCTGAAACTTATGTGTCTTGTTGCCAGCATTGATATTAACGTCTTGTAGTATCTTAAGATCCATTACGTGGCTCCATTTTCCTCTGCTCTGATTTCTCTCTGCATAACTTCCTCTGTTGGCGCTGAGGTAAGGATCATTTTCTATAAAGGCATCCAAAGCAGTCCACTGCTGAGCCGCAGTTAGATCACCATCGTCTACTAGAATTACATCATTAGAGGTAGCAGGGATATAGATCAGTGATCTTTCTCTTGAGTCTTCGCTAGTTAGGTTGCCATTATCGTTGTAGATATAACTGTAAGGACGACCCTGAGAAGTTTCGTGGAACAGTGTAATAGTGGTACCAAGAGCATCACCTACGAAGTTAAATTCCTTACTCAGTGCAAGTATAAATCTAGAGCCAGGTGAAAAGTCTGATCTGGATAGTGGCTGATCAAAGTTTCTTCCTCCGACACTGTGAAGACCTCTCCACTGAGAAGAATTCTGAGAGCTAGTACCATCAAATACAGAGAATGAATCACCATAAGAATAGGCTGCATTTGCAAATAAGCTATTAGCGATTCTACCAGTTATACTTGCAGAAATGTTATAGCTAAACCCTTCTGAAGTATTGTAGCCCAGTAAGATTCTATCATAAGTACCATCAGTTTCATCACGTCTATCATAGATAGGTCTATCATCTGGTGTGCCAGTAAGATTGCCTACAGACTGTCTCAAGTTGAGGTTTTGGTACGCAACATTTTGGATTGTCTTATTGAATAAACCATCTAGCTGTAAGGTCCAGTTTTTAGATAACTTGTGATCTGCAGCCAGGTTAAGTTTTAGGAACTGAGGTAATTTGAAATCTTCAGCAAACAAGTCTACTGAACCAGAAGGTGACACATTATTCAAGTCGATATTACCAGGTAGCTGACCTTGCGGGTCAGGATTGAATGGAAGATCACCAAAAGCTAGCTGTGTACCGACATTAAGTCCATAGTTATTGAAGGCACCTCCTACCCATACAAGTGGCGCTCTACTAGTGAATAAGCCAGCTCCACCTCTTACCTGAGTCTTGTTGTCACCATTTACATCCCAGTTAAATCCTATTCTTGGAGAAATCTGTAATTGTGGTTGTATAAATTGGCCTACCTGTGCACCTCTTAGGTCATAACCTTCATCCTCTAATAGAGGAAGTGTTTCTCTATTAAAGGCATCATTTTGAGGAGTATCGCCATAAAATGGAAGATCCAATCTAAGTCCAGCAGTAAACTTAAAGTTATCAGTAATCTGGATTTCATCCTGTGCATACAAACCTAATTGTCCTGCAGAGAAAGAAGCGATCGCCTCAGATTCATCTCCAGAAACATTATCTACTAGAGAATGGCCTCTGATAAAGAAACTAGAATTACCATCATTCAGAAAGGTTGGTACATCATCAAAGTCATACGAACCGAAATTGAAGGCAATGAATAAGTTGTCTACACTATAGAACTCATTATGTGTTCCTAGTGTTATTGTATGCTTTCCTTTGTATAGGGATAAATTGTTAGTTATTGTAAATACATCTTGATTCAGTAGGTTGGCACTACTAAATTCTTCTCCACCTAATGAAATAAATCCAGAACCATCATCGATATCTACGTGTGGGAAATCATTTCCAGAAGGATCTCTATCATCTCTTACTGCTGTAAACCCTACTATAAGGTTATTGCTCATAGAAGGACTGATCAACGTATTTAATTCTAGTGAGGCTGTAGTCGTTCTGGAATCAAACAATTCACTCGAGTTCAAGAAGTTAAGTGAATTGAAATCTGACTGTACCCCTTCTAGATTATTAGCATGTACATGAGAAAGCTTAAAAGCCAACTTGTTTTTCTCATTAATATTGTAATCTAGCTTTAAATTATATTTTTCTGAGTTTAGGAATCTTTCATTGTCTTCGAAAGTGCCAGGATCATATCCAAATTCTTGCAGTTTAGCAACAAGTGCATTTATCTGTGTTCTGTCCGAGTCTCCGATGTAGTCATCAAAGTTAAAAGGCAATGGTGTCACGTCTCTCTGTACTTCTGCATTGACAAAGAAGAACAACTTGTTTTCGATTAGTGGACCACCTAGTCTGAATCCAGTCGTCTGTGCAGTAAAGTCATTGAGTCTTTCTCTTTCTGCCATTTCATCATCAGTAGGCGTCTTACCCGCTAGTGCCTGATTTCTGAAATAAGTATAGACAGAACCTTCTAGGTTATTAGTTCCTGATCGTGTAACCGCATTGATAGCGGCCCCGCCAAAACCTCCTTGCTTTACATCGAAAGGTGCAAGGTTGACTTGGAATTCTTCGATAGCATCTACAGAAATCGGAGATACACCAGTCTGACCACCATTGGTACCAGATCCAGCAAGTCCGAAGACATCATTACTTATCGCACCATCTATGTAGATAGAATTATATCTGTTGTTCTGACCAGCAAAGGAAAGCTCGAAACCATCATTTCCTTCCGTAGTTCTACTTTGAGGTGTCAGTCTTGTGAAATCTCCAATAGATCTAGAAACTGTAGGAAGGATATTAATTTGTTCCTCGTCGATGACAGTTTCAGCACCAGTCTTGGTTCCATCAAAAAGTCCTCCAGCAGAAATCACGATTTCCTCTAGACCGATAGACTCTGTTGCAAGCACCGCGTCTATTTTTAGATTTTGACCGAGGTTTAGATATACATCATTTTTGGTGTAAGTTTCATATCCTACATAGGTGACTTCCACTGTATATGGACCACCGACTCTCATGCCAGGAATTCTGAAATAACCAGCATCATCTGTTGTCGCACCATATAAAGTACCAGATGGAACATGGGTTGCTACAACCGCTGTTGCGATCAAACCCTCTTTAGAATCATAATCGATTACCTTTCCGCTTATGGATGAGGACGTAGAGCCCTGTGCCCACAGACCAGCGAAGGAGACTGTAGACAGAAATAGTAGTGTAATATAGTTTTTCATAAAAGGTTAGATTTATTAGAGCTTAAAGGTACTCAAGGAAATGCTGTCTCTAGATTATATATATCAACAAATTGTTATTTATTGTGGATAAAGGAAATTACGGTATCTGATTTTTATTTTGCACCACTTCTTCCTTAGTTCTGCGATGTATTATTCTGAGCAAGAAACAATACTCAGAATATTGATAGCTGTGATTTGCATGGCACCTCTCACTATTAGAATCATTGTTACAATTCGTATTGAATTCAATTAAGCATATATTCACCGACCAACTGTTAATACTAACTAATGGATAAAGAAATTCTAAAAAAATATGCCCGTTTATTGGTGCATTATTGTGTAGAACTTAAGCCCAAGGATAGGTTGTTTGTCAGGACAACCTTACTGGCCGAACCACTCGTCAGAGAGATCTATGCTGAAGCAACCAAGCTAGGAGCTGTCGTAGAAATAGACTTTAAGTTTCAGGGACAGGATAAAATCTTCTATGAGCATGCTACAGAGTTTCAGCTCAATGAACCGCCTGTTCTGATGAAGAAGGCCATGGAAGAGTTTGACGCTTACCTCTATATCAAAGCACCATATGACCTCAACGAAACCGATGGGATAGACCTGTCTAAAAAGCAAGTAAGAAGCAAAGCACTGGCACCACTTAATAAGATTTACTTTGAACGAACGGCAGACAGATCCCTTCCAGATGCACTCAAAAGGTCACTCTGTCAGTATCCAACACAAGCTGCTGCCGATGCTGCAGAAATGACTCTAGAAGAGTATGCAGAATTTGTATTTAATGCTTGTCACTTATACGCAGAAGACCCTGAAGGAGAATGGCTCAAAGTAAGGAAGCAACAACAAAGAATAAAGGAGTATCTGGACAAAGTAGATAACGTCAGATACAAGGCAGACCATACCGATATCAGCTTTAGTGTGGCAGAAAGAACCTGGATAAACTCTGATGGTCAGACTAATATGCCATCTGGAGAAGTATTTTCAGGCCCAGTCGAAGACTCTGTAAATGGCAAAGTGCACTTTACTTTTCCTTCTATCTACATGGGTAAAGATGTCAGAGGTATCACCTTGTGGGTAGAAAATGGAAAAGTCGTAAAATGGGATGCGGAGGAAGGCAAGGAGCTTCTAGATGCTGTCTTCGAAATTCCTGGTGCTAATTACTTTGGTGAAGTAGCTATAGGAACAAATTACCAGATACAACGAGCTACAAGAAACATCCTCTTCGACGAGAAGATAGGTGGCACCATACATATGGCGGTAGGACAAGCTTATAAGCAGACCGGTGGTACTAATCAGTCTTCCATACACTGGGATATGATTACAGATATGTCAGAAAGCGGAGAAATCTGGGCAGATGAGGTCCTCATTTACAAACATGGAAAATTTTTAATCTAAATGTCTACCCCTAAAGGAATGGTTACCCCTGCAATGCAATATAGAGATGCAAAGGCAGCGATAGAGTGGTTTTGCACCGTGCTGGGTTTTGAAAAGAAACTAGTAGTGCCAGCTGGACCTTCTGCGATAGCCCATGCACAATTGACATTCGGGTCGGGTATGATAATGCTCAGTAGTGCCAATGATACCGAGTATGGCAAACTTATGTGTACACCAGATGAGGTAGGTGGAAAGAATACGCAGTCTTCACTCATCTATATTCCTGATGACGAGATAGAAGCACACTTTGAAAATGCCAAAGCCCAAGGAGTCCAGTTCCTCGTAGAACTTCGGTCAGAAGAATATGGTGGCCGCTACTACTCGCTAAAAGACCCCGAAGGACATCTCTGGTCCATCGGCTCTTATGATCCCTATGCAGAACCACCGCCAGCATAGATATATCTGTGCTTTACTTTATACTTTGGTAAAAAATTCATGAATGCTGAACTTTTTAAAGAAATTATTTGCTGGTAAGCAAGAGGAAGAACAAATAGATCCACAAATGAAGTACTTAGTTATCGGACTTGGCAATATGCATCCCGACTACGATGCTACCAGGCATAATGTAGGATTTGAAGCGGTAGACATGGTGGCTTATAATATGAAAGCGGAATTTAAGAATGACAGCTTGGGAGATATTACAGTTGTCAAACATAAAGGAAGGCAGATCCACCTCCTAAAACCATCTACATATATGAACCGATCCGGCAAGGCAGTCAATCACTGGATGAGTAAACTGAAAATAAAGCCTGAAAACATCCTCGTTGTCGTAGATGATCTCAATATAGATTTCGGAAAGATAAGACTACGTGGCAAAGGCGCCGCTGGAGGTCACAATGGGCTGAAGGACATAGAACAAGTACTCGGCACTTCTAAGTATGCAAGATTGAGAGTAGGTATAGGTAATGATTTCAGAAAAGGTCGACAGGTAGATTTTGTACTCGGAAAGTGGACGGAAGAAGAGCTGGATCAGCTCGGATACATACTGGGTGATTGTAGCAAGGCTATTCTTAGTTTTTGTTCTATCGGTCTGTCACATACCATGAATCAGTTTAATAAGTAGGTGGAATTTGGAATGAGGAATGATTTTTTGATTTTTGATTTCTTGCGATCCGCACCCCTAGCCTCTCAAAAAAGAAAAGCTGTGTTGAATGAGCGCCTAAGCCTAGCGGTTCTCTCTGTAGGAAGTTAGTGGGTAGCGGAGCTTAGGAATAACTAATACACCTTCTCCACCTCCTCATTAAACATCCACTTACTCCAGCGCTTATTGTAGGTATGCACTCTATGGGTTTCTGTTTGCTCGGGTCCTTCCAGCTTGTAGCCCTGGTTGGCCCACTCGAAGATGCTGCCATAGAGATTTCTGACTTGGGTAAAGCCTTTCTTTTGTAGCTTTTCACCTATTTTTTCGCTGCGATAGCCTATGGAACAGTAGACTACTATTTCCTTGTTTTTGTCCAGCTTGTCCAGTAGTTCCCATTGTGGCTCATCATAACCAAAGTAGATAGCGCCAGGAATTCTGGATACTTGGTATTCTTCGTATTCTCTTGTGTCTAGTAAGATGTATTTGTCGGTATTGGCTTGTAATTCTTTTACAGAAATAACATCTACACTATAGTTAAGTAGTCTGTTGACTTTTCTGTTGAACTCTACGTTTTCGCAACTGGCCATAGGACTTTCTGTCCACTGAGCTATCGAAAGTGTAGAACTAAATAAGGTTAAGGTTATCAGGATGATATTTCTCATGCTAGTTGTTTTGGTCCAGGACCGACTTGGTCTTCTATGATTTTTCCGTCTTCACAAAAGGTGACCAGTTCAGTCTTTAGTGACTGTACTTGAGCAGAATATTTATCAGGATATAACATATGTATGTTGGGCCCTGCATCTAGTGTAAAATATACAGGGATATTTTGCGATTTTCTATAGTCTTGTATGACACGGATAGCACTCAATGTATGTGGTTCCATAAGCATGTATGGCGGCTCAGATGCCATCATCAATGCATGCAGTGTCAGTGCTTCTTTCTCTACAATGTGGCCGAATTTCTCTAAGTCACCTGACTGCATTGCCGTAACTATTTCTACTAGATGCTTATGTGCTTGCTCAAATCTATTTAGTGCATATGGGTTGCCATCCATCAGCGCATGACCAGCTCTGGAAGACACGGCTTTCTCCTCTTTGGATATGATGAGAATGTCATCATGGAAAGAACTGAATACAGGGTCTATATTCTCTGTATATTCTATAGCATGCAAATTGGAACTTCTTGGCGTTACCGTGGTGTCACCCCAGATACTTAGTGGTCCGAAAACCGATCTGGAAGCACTGCCACTCCCCAGTCTTGCTAGCATAGAAGCTTTCGTTTTGTCGATAGTAGCTTGCTCCTTTATGCTTTGTTCTATTGATAGAAGACAAAGAGCCAATGCTGACATGCTAGAGGCAGAAGAGGCAATACCTGAAGAATGTGGAAAGGAATTAGAGCTTTCTATTTTGAAATTATAGTCGGGCAACCAAGGAAGGATATCGGTCACTTCTTGCAAATAAGATTTAATCTTGTTTTCGAAAGCTGGCTTTGCTGCACCTTCGAAACTAAAGTCTAATGCTATCTCTGCTGAACGGGCCGTTTTCGCATCATAACGTACGGTAGTAACTGTACTTGCTTGGCTTAGGGTGAAACTGATAGAAGGATTACTAGGCAATTGTCTGCCATGTTTGCCCCAATACTTGACTAAGGCAATATTAGAGGGACTTTGCCAAGTGACTAAATTATTGTACTCCACGCTGCTAGTTAGAATTGAGCTTATCTTGTTCTATTCTGTAAGAGATATCAAAATCCTGTAGAACGGCATCTAAGATAGGGTAGTCACCTTCATTATAGCCTTCCTTAAGATCATAGCTGTAGAGCTTGGAAGCATTATGCCAGTACATGGCGGCAAATCTTCCTCTGGCGCCTTTGATCAGATCGAACATGTTTTTGTCCAATTCCTTTTCTATCATTTTGACTAGAATTTTTCCTTGCAACTTTGTCAGCTTGGTCAATGGTGCTTCAAAGTCTCGCTTCAGTTCTTCCTGAAGTTTCTTTATATGTTTCTTACGCTTTCTCTTGTTCATTGTCGCGGTGAGATGTTCTGTCTCACGAAAGATTCTGATTGCTTCTTTGGCATAGGATAGACTGCGGCAGCGTACCGCTTAAATTTCATATACTTTCTATAATCTGCATCATCCTTAAAAGTTCTCAGAGAGGTAATACTGATATCATCCAGCGTCTCCATTATCAAGGTGTCTCCATTCTCAGTAATCATTGCTGTCATGATTCTACCATCTATATTGGTCTCAAACATTGGGAGCTCATCCTCGTAGCGAATGGTATCAGTTAATACGGCTGCACTATCGTCCTCCTTGATGGGTATCACCTTAGGATTGGTATCCTGAGCTGAAAGAAAAGAGTAGCTAAAGAAAAGAATTATGGTGAAATATCTCATAAATACGGCTTTACAATCCAAAACGACTCTATAGGTCTAATGTTACTAAAAGATTTGTTAACAAAGTTAGGTATTAATAACAGATGAGGCTAATCGATAAAAAGTGTATTAGAAATCCATTTTTTTCAGAATTTTAAAAAAATGATCTTTTTGTAGGAAAGATTAACCCGATCCTCCTTGCTTATAAGGCGCCTTATGCACTATAAGCTAGGTATGGGAGAAAGTTGACGACTGCTTTTTATAGTTTTATGAGGTCAATGAATCCATTTCACATAGAAAACTGAATCGTGTCTGACAACCTCGTTTCCAAATCTTTAGCTTATATCTTATCCATTATCGGGCATCCGATGCTGATAATCATGTATGTTTTCTTTCTATATCTTAAAGTCAATCCCTATCTTTTTCCATACAGCAGTAACCGCGAACTGATTGCACTGACTCTTATTATCTTTTTTACTTCGGTGCTTATTCCTATAATAGCCATCTTGCTGATGATGGGAGTGGGCTTCATCAAAAGTCTTGAGATGAAGGAGCGCACCGAGCGGATAGGCCCTCTGATCGTTGTTGCCATTTCCTATTTATGGCTCTATCTGAATATTAGGACCCACAGTGCTGTTCCTATTCCTTATGCTAATTTTGTTTTGGGTGCTTTGATAGCCCTCTTTCTGGCTTTCTTTCTCAATAATTTTTCCAAGATCAGTCTCCACGGTGTCGGAGTGGGCGGACTGCTTATGGCTGCCTTACATCTTATCATAGAATACGGAGATCGCTATATTCTCCTAGATTTGTTTGGCAGTTCTGTGCAGATCCACAATATCGTTATACTCCTTATTGTCCTTGTTCTGGGTGGTGCAGTATTGAGCTCCAGGCTGTTTCTGAGGGCACATAATTTTCAAGATGTAGCAGGTGGATTTTCTGTTGGGGTGCTGGGGCAGCTGATTGCGGTTTTGTTTTTTTAGAGAGTGCAATTAGAATAGAGGTACTTTATAACATTAGCCTTCACATAAAGCACTATCTGATCCAGGTGGGTTAATTTTTCAGATACAAACTTTTTAATTCTGCTTCTTCTGCTGACATAACATCAGTTCTGGTGTAAGTGAAAATGTTATTGATATGGGGGTTCATATCGGTTATCAACATTCACTCAAGATAATGTCAATATTCCTTCTGAAATTGTCTCTAAAAACAATATGAGATTGGAATGAATAACTATATTTGTGCCGCTATTAAGATTTAGTCCAAATAAGAATACATCTTAATATGCCCCTGCATAAATGGATTAAACTGGTTGAATACAATACACCTAAGAGCATGAAAAACAGTCTATTACATATAATTTATTTGTCGCTTGTAATGCTATTTGTTAGCTCTTGTGGAAGCGATATATGTGATGAATTGTCCATACCAGAGGGTTTTGAATGCGAAGATGGAGACATAGTTTGCAAAACAACCTGCCATACCGGTCAAGTACTTTCTGTCAATTGTGCTTGTATCACCGATGCCTTATCTATCACACCAGATCCTTGCACAGATATTGATTGCCCTCAGGGCTTTGTCAAAGAGGCGCAAACATGTAATTGTATAGAAGTAATGCCAACTACTGTGGTAACTGGAGTAGATGCAGGCTTCCTTACCAGCAATCTGGATATCTATGGACCTGTGGACCTGCAAGGTTTTAATGTTCCATCATTTTATGATTATGAGGGTACCTTAGCGCCTGCTGCATATTCTGGTCAAGTCAGAAGGATTGCGCAACTGAAAGAAATTGTTTCAGTAGCAAAAAATGAGCCCATTACCTTTGACCTTGCTGAGGCAATAGCCAATGAGAACAAAGATCAGTTTTCGACTCCAGCAGCAATGGGGAATTCTGACCTTCGTAGCAAAATAGATGAACTCAATTTCGATAATGGAGATACCTCAGTAGCTGACCAATTTGCCGACCTTGCAGACAACCTTGTAGAGTCGAGTCAAAATTATGCTACGATAGCATCCAATGGCACCGCTGGTATGATTGTGTCAGACGGTAGCAGAAGACATGTAAGTGCTAATGGTCTTGAGTATGCTCAGATTTTAGAGAAAGGTCTGTATGGCCCATTGCTTTATGATCAGATGGTAGATGATTACCTCAGGCCTTCCCAGTCTGGTCCTGATAATCCGAGTGGTAACAATGAATCAGCTGCTGGCGTAGATTATTTGACTCTAGGTACAGACAGACAACACCGCTGGGACGAAGCTTTCGGGTACTTAGGCGCCAACCCAGAGACTTACCCTAATCCCAATAATACATCTAATGGCGATGGAGACTTCATGGCCAACTATATCTTTGATTTTAGTGATGAAGCTGAAGAAGCCTTTGGTATTCACTTCGCACAAAGAATTATGGATGCCTTTGTTCTTGGAAGATCTATTCTTAAAGCTGGTGAAGGATTTGGACCTGGTGACGAAACCACCAATGAAGCAGCCCTAGAAGCTTGCAGACAGGATATAAAACTATACATGGAAGCAGGTCTTGCTGCAGCTGCCTTCCATTATCTCAACCTTGCTATTGCAGATATAACAGCTGAAGATAAGTTACATCACCTGTCAGAGGCCTATGGATTTATCTATTCATTGTCGCATAATAGTGAAGGACGAATGACAGCTTCTGCAGCTTATGATGTGCTGGAAGAACTAGGGTGGCCCTCAGACAATCAGAGCCTGACAGGTATCTATGACATCAATTTGTGGGAAGTTACAGATGCACAGATGGAGTCAGCTAGAGTAAAACTAAATAGTTCTTTCCCAGGCTTTATAAATGTTCCCTTCTAATTCTCAGCTATGAAAACCAAAGAACTTCTGCTGGTCTTGGTATTATCGATATCCCTTATTATCATTTCTTGCAAACCAGATGATCCAGAGATGCCAAAGGGTAGCAATTCAGAGCTTACCGAGGCCAATATTCAGAATCTTCTTATCAATCAGGTGGACGGCCTTATAATTCCAGCTGCACAATCTTATCAGACTCAGATGGAAGAGCTGCTTTCGTCGGCAGTAGATTTTGTAAGTGACGTCACTGAAGAGAAACTAATCAGTCTTAGAATTGCATATCTAGAGGCCAATTCGTCTTTTCAGTCTGTAGCAGTACACAACTATTTTGCTACAGCCAATCTTGATCTCATTAATACAACAAATCTCTATCCTATAGATACAGCCTTGCTAGATGAGTTTATAGATACAGAGTCATATGATTTCAATGTAACTACCCAACTAAGGGCCAATGGTTTTCCTGCTTTAGATTATTTGCTCTATGGTCCAGATGACCCAGTGACTATTTTTGCTAGTTCTACAAAAACTAGTGCCTTTCTTGTCGAGCTTGTGACTGCAATGAAAGAAAAATCAGATCTCTTATTGGAAAGTTGGGCAGGAGAATTGAGAGATAACTTTGTCGACAACGGAGGGGTAGAACTTGGGAGTTCAGTTAGTGTCCAGCTCAATGAAGTTATGTTCTATTATGAAGATCATATCAGAGGCAATAAGGTAGGAATACCTGTCGGAAGACTGGGGCCCAATGATACTCCATTTGATGTTGATGGTACCAAAATAGAAGGATATTATCAGTCTCTTTTTGATGGCAATGATAACATAGCACTGAACTTACTCAAGGTTGCTATAGAAGAGATGGAAGATGTCTATCTCGGTGTTTCTGCTGATGGAGAAGATGGCGTAGGTTATGAAGATCTTTTGTTGAGTATAGATCAGGAGTCTCTTGACTTTGATATTAAAACTCAGTACCAAGCTATTTATAATAACATAGAAAACAGAACCAGTATACTAGGTGATGAAGTGTTATATGATAGTATCCAAGGTCTTGTAACTTTATATAAGTCAGACTTGTTTCCTGTATTAAATGTTCAAGATGCTGATGGCTCCAATGACGGTGACTAAACTGCCTTACAGACAATTATAAAAAATTTAGACATCTGCCTAGGTGTCTATTTTGGTTATGACCAATGCAATCCTAGATCGACTACATACAAGACTTCACAGAGAGGTTTCTATTGCACCATTGGTTGTCTTTCGGATTGCTTTTGGCTTACTCCTACTATACAGCACTTATCGCATATACGAACAGGGCTGGATAGAGGAACTATATATTTCTCCTAGGTATCATTTTAGTTTTATTTCTTGGTTGGAACCACTTGATGGATCTGGCATGTATGTGATCTTCGGCTTGCTGGGACTTTTTGCATTTGGTATTTCCTTGGGTTTGTTTTATCGTATAAGTACGGTAGGATATTTTACCTTATTTGGCTATGTGG
>CAYNJK010000002.1:0-32826 GCA_964397575.1 uncultured Saprospiraceae bacterium | reverse complement strand
ATTTTAATCCTAACGAATAAGCGTAACTGGTTGCCAGTCTTCCTTGATCTCTCCATTCCTATATCTTACCTGATAATATACCAGAAAGACACCAGGATCAGCAGACCTATTGTTTATCCGTCCGTTCCATCCATGCTCCGGTAGATTGGGTTGGAAATCTAGTTGTCGGAAAATAGGATTACCCCATCTGTCGTACACCGCAAACTCCGTTACTGTTTCTATACTGGATAAGTCGCCAGAAATGGTAAGTATGTCATCATTAGGAAGAGACGGGTCAAAAATATTAGGTACATAGATATCTAAGTCTATTTCTGAAAGAACCAAGTTGACCAAGCTGTCGCAGCCTTCGGCAGTTTTTAAGACAACTTCGTAGGTGTTGGGCTCGGTAAATTCTTGTCCGCCAAAAGAAAAACTACTACCCGTTTCGAAACTAAAGAATATACTCTCTGCTTCTGCTGGTTCTTGCATTTCCAATTCATAAATAAAAGTCGCACAACTAAACCTAGAAGGTATCTCTTCTGAATATACACCGGTCTCATCATAGGAACCTGTGCTGATATCAAAAGTACGACCTCTGCATATGGTGGTGTCGCTCACAAATTGGTCAGCTGTGATGAGCACTTCTTCTGACTGCAGACAGCCCGCAGCATTGGATAGAATAAGCTGATAGAGGCCGGCCCTGTTTTCTGGAGTCTCCAGTTCATAGGTATTCCCAGTCTGACCAGCTAGTGCAACTCCATTTTTATACCACTGATAATCAAATTCATTATTAGCTATAGCAGTCAGCATAAATGCGTCGGCACAGGGCAGTCCTACTGGATCTATATCCAGATCGACATTAAATTGTTGGTTTATCAGTCTAGAGATTTTGATGTTGTCTAGAAACATAAATCTCTTTGTGCTAAACACAGTATTACTACATTCAAAACTGACAATTATCGCTTCTATGTTTTCTGGTGCTGTAAATGTCTTTTTGATAGTACGCCATTCTGTAAAGGGGATTTCCGAAAAATTGATAGACGTCAATGGAATGAGCTCAAAGCCCAACTCACATAGATTACCTTCGGTACCTTCAGTAAACATTAATTCGTCACAAGTTTTCAGACCATAGAAAACCATGTCGGGATTTCCTTGTCCAGCATTATGCTCATCTTTAGGTGTGAAGCGCATATCTACCTCTAGTCTGTAGCCTAGACCTTCTTCCAGGGTTCGGTTGGTGCAGATGCCAAAGGATTCTTTAAATATAAATGAACTGAAGTCATTGTACTTTATACCTATCATTTCACTATCAAAAGGGATTCCTATGGATTCTTCTTCGATGGCTAACTCCTGGAAGCAATCTGGATTGATGTGTTCTGGAGACCCATTGACTGGGACCCAATTATTCAGACAATTGTCTCGGGAAAAGTTGTTGTTAGGACAACAAGAAGGACTGTCAGTAAAATCTCCATTAGAGATAAAAACGAAATCATCTAGTACATCCTGACACTGGCAATCATCGTCATTTAAATCTATAAGACCATCATTGTCGTCATCTATGCCATTGTCACATATTTCCATGCTTGACACAATTAGTGGCAGAAATAGGAGTAGAGTAAATAGGGTTTTGTATAGCATCTTATGAGTACTCATGGAAAGTTGCTGTTTAATAGCATTTCTAAACTAGGAAATTATTCCGGAATTAAAAAAATCCTGATTACATAGTTTTTACCTAAGTCACGCTAAAGACCTCTTACTTAATTTGGCAATACGAATCCAACCTTGTGAATAACTCTCTTAGATAATCATCCCAGCTCCCACAGTGCTATTAGTCCCTTCATCTATCAAGATGAGACTACCTGTAATTCTATTGTTACGGTATGCATCTTTAAAGAGTGGCTTAGTAGTTCTGAGGACGACTCTTGCAACGTCGTTCATTCTGATGCCATCATGTTCTTGCTGTCTGTGCAAGGTGTTGATGTCGAGCTTGTATCTGATTTCTTTTATGACACATCTGACATCCTGTGTGGTATGCATGACACTGTACTTTCCTTTTAGCTGAAGAGGCTTATCACTATCAAACCATACCATCATAACCTCGATGTCTTGCGTAACTTCTGGTTTGTTGTTAGGACGGACGATCATATCACCTCTGCTCAGGTCATAGTCATCCTCTAGTAATATGGTTACGGATTCTGGTGGGAAAGCTTTGTCTTGCTCACCAGCTGGTCCTTGTATTGTTTTGATTTTGGAATTAAATCCCGAAGGAAGCAGCAATACCTCATCGCCTTTTTTCATAACGCCACCTGCGACTCTACCTGCATATCCTCTATAGTCATGGTACTCGTCGCTGTAAGGTCTCACAACATACTGTACCGGAAATCTACAATCTATGAAGTTTTCATCACTGGCAATGTGTACATTTTCCAGATAGTACATAAGGGTAGGGCCTTGGTACCAAGGTGTCTTGTCTGATCTGTGGACCACATTGTCACCTATCAATGCTGAGATAGGAATAAAGTGTACATCTACGACATCTAGTTTGGCTGCAAATTTTTCGAAGTCATCTTGTATTCTATTGTAGACAGCTTCATCATAATCTACGAGGTCCATTTTATTGATACAAACAACGACGTGAGGTATCTGCAATAGAGAAGCAATAATAGCATGTCTCTTTGTTTGCTCCACAACTCCATTACGGGCATCTATAAGTACAAGTGCAACATTGGCTGAGGAAGCACCTGTTACCATATTACGTGTATACTGTATGTGACCTGGCGTATCGGCTATAATGAATTTTCTCTTTGGTGTCGCAAAATATCTGTAGGCAACATCTATGGTGATTCCTTGCTCTCTTTCGGACTTAAGTCCATCGGTGAGTAGAGCTAGATTGACACCTTCTTCTCCTCGTTTTTCACTGATTCGTTCTATCTGCTCGTACTGATCCTGAAAGATGGATTTACTATCGTACAGCAATCTTCCGATAAGGGTAGACTTCCCATCATCTACAGATCCAGCTGTAGTAAATCTGAGTAGTTCGCTATCTATGTTGTGGTCGTTTGACATATCTTTTAGTAGTTTTTGGTCTAGAAGTATCCTTTTTTCTTTCTGTCTTCCATACTGGTTTCAGATCGCTTATCATCTGTACGACCACCTCTTTCGGTCATACGAGTAGTAGCTACTTCTTCTATTATCTCATCTGTGGTTTTGGCATTGGATTTCCATACGCCGGTACAAGTCATATCTCCTATGGTTCTACATCGTACGACTTCTTTGTATACTTTCTCGTTTGGCTTTTTCTCTATGTAGTCACAGTCAGCCAGTAAGGTGCCATCTCTCTCGAAGACGTCTCTTTCATGTGCATAGTAGAGTGATGGTAATTCTACTTTCTCAGCAGCGAGATACTGCCATACATCTAGCTCTGTCCAGTTACTGATAGGGAAGACTCTGAAGTGTTCGCCCATTTGGTGTTTTCCATTAAATATATTCCATAGTTCTGGTCGCTGGTTCTTAGGATCCCACTGACCGAACTCATCTCTGTGCGAGAAGAATCTTTCCTTTGCTCTTGCTTTTTCCTCATCTCTTCTTGCTCCTCCAAGCGCTGCATCATACTTTCCTTTCTCTAAGCTTTCCAATAAGACTGCCGTCTGCAGTCCATTACGGCTGGCATTCACTCCTTTTTCTTCGGTGACTAGTCTCTTGTCTATCGCTTCTTGTACGGAGCCTACAATGAGTTTAGCGCCTATTTTCTCTACCAAATCATCTCTAAACTTGATCGTTTCAGGGAAATTGTGACCGGTATCTATATGAAGTAGAGGAAATGGAATCTTAGCTGGAAAGAAGGCCTTGTATGCCAGATGTACCATCAGGATAGAATCCTTACCACCTGAAAACATCAGGACTGGATTCTCAAACTGCGAGGCGACCTCACGCATTACATAGATAGATTCTGATTCTAATACCTTAAGGTGATTTATACTATAGTCCATTGTATCCTGTCTAGGTTAATGAAATTTTTGGGAGCACAAAATTAAACACTTTTGTGATAGATTCTTCAATACTCTGATTTTCTGTAAGTAATTCTAAATCAGGTGCTTGAGGGGCTTCGAAGGGAGAGTCTATACCCGTAAATCCTTTGATTTCTCCCGCTCTTGCTTTAGCATACAAGCCTTTGACATCTCTTTGTTCGCATATATGCAGTGGAGTATTGACAAATATTTCGATAAAGTGCTCTTTTCCGATAATATCTTTTGCCATTTGCCTGATTTCCAGTGTTGGGCTGACGAAACTATTGAGGCATATCACCCCGGTTTCGGTAAAGAGTTTACTGATTTCAGCTATCCTTCTGATGTTTTCTTGTCTATCTTCAAGCGAAAAGCCTAGATTTTTGTTGATTCCAGTCCGTGTATTATCTCCATCAAGTACCTGAATGAAGTACCCTTTGTCAAAGAGAAGCTTCTCCAGGCCCTGAGCAATAGTACTCTTGCCAGAACCAGAAAGACCAGTAAACCAGAGGACTTTACTTTTCTGATTAAGATAGTTTTCTTTATCCTGCCTGGTTAAGAGCTTATCAAAAATCGGATGTATGTTGTCTTGCATAGCGCGAAGATAATATTTACGTCCAAGACCATGGACAATCCCTATCTTCTGAAAGAGTAGACGTTTTCTATCAGTTCCACCACTGCCTGTCCATCTTGAGCGGAACAAGCATTGGTATTCATTCCCTTTATTCTGCCTATAGAAGTTTCATAGACTTTTCTAATATTCGATAGATTGTTATTGTCGTCCAACTCAGCTGTTGTGCCAGCTTCTAAATTGCTGTAGACGACTCTGTCCATATATTGTCCAGCAACTTTTATAGTCCCTTTCGAACCGATAATGGTCATGGAGCTTTCGAAGTTTTTCTCATAGCACGAAGTCGTATAGGAGAAGGTGCCCATACCGCCTTGATTTAGAGTAAAATTGAAGATTCCTGTATCTTCAAATTCTATCATCTCTCCATGATCAAAGTTTTTGAAATGGGCATTCAGAATATTCATGGAGCCAAACAGCCAATAGATGGTATCTACATAGTGAGAAAACTGGGTAAATAATGTTCCACCATCAGCAGCTTTTTTTCCTCTCCAGTCAGATTGCTGGTAGTAGGCTTTGTTTCTATTCCAGTAACAGGCAATATTGATAAGATATATTTCTCCTAGTGCTTCCTCATTTACTAGTTTCTTTAGCCACTGACTTACTGGTGAGAATCGATTCTGCATGGTGCAAAAGATCTCTTTTCCATGACGATCGGCTGCTGCAATCATTTCCTTGCAATCCACTGAGCTAAGAGCAAACGGTTTTTCACAGATCACATGATGCCCTCTTTCTAACGCCTTTATACTATGAGTCTTATGGAGTCCGTTCGGAGAGCAGATACTTATGAGATCTAAGTCTGAAGAAAGAAATTTTTCTAAGTCTGTGTAAGAAGGTAGTTTGTTGTGTTCTACAAGCTCCAGATCATAGATAGCAGCTATCTCTCCAAAGTCGGCATTAGTAAGTGCTGCTTCATGCTTCTTAGCGATATTGCCATAACCCAGTAGACCTATTTTCATTGATAGCTTATTAAAGAGATTTGAGTAGAAGGGTTAGGCTATTGTGTCTTGATATATTTTCTTAAATATCAAATAGGTCAGTGACAAGAATCCGCCGACAAGACCACCTAGAAGAAAGTAGTAAATCCGCCCTTTGTTCACTGGTTTAAGAGGAAGGATAGGGTCGTCAATTAATTGTATATAAGCATCATTACTTTGCTTCGCTATCTGAGCTAACTGATATTGTTTTTCCACTTCTGCTAGCATCCCAGCCAATTTCAGTTCTTCTCCTTTCATTTGTTTCAGTCTGTAGGTATCCTGTTTTCTGACCAATCCTTGTTTCTGGTCCTCGAACTGTGCGATGCCATACATAACACTATTCAGTGCAGTTTGAATGGAATCGTATTTGGTCTTTATTAGGTTGTAGTTTTTAGTTTGCTTTTCTACAGACTTTCCAAAGTAGTAGTCATCCAACTTATTATAGAGGTTCTTGACAATTTTTATGGATAAGTCTGCATCAGTAGAAGTCATACTAAAATTAAGTATCCGACTGAACTCTGAATAGTCACTCAAAAAAGCTCCTCCCTGGAGTTCCTTTCCCATCATAAATCGATGCAATTTCTTTAGTGCTTTATTTTCTAATAAGCTGAAGCTAGAAAAATCCTCGTGAGTAAATCTAAAGCCAGTCAGATCTAATTCGTCATCCTTTCCAAAAGGCAATAAATTATTGCCTGTCCATTTCTTTTCTGCTTCCATAGAACCTATCAGATGGTTAGCCAGATAGTCTGTTTGACCATTGATACTTTCTCTGGTGAATAAGGCTGACTGTAGTATAGTTCTTGCTCTAGACAACTCTATAAGTTTGTCTAGATTAGACTCTGAAGAACTACCACCCAAACCAAATTGGCCTAAAATGCTGGATATTCCTCCCAAGGCTGAACCCTCGTCTTCATTAAGCATAAAGTTGAGGTTAGCCCTGTATAACGGTGGATTACGAAAACCATGAGCCAGAAAAATAAATGCCGTCAGAAATCCACAAAAGGTGATAAACTTCCAAGATCGGAGCAAGTAAGTGACATATGCCCTGGTTGTGAGCAGAAGAGACTTTAGTGATATGTCGTCGTTATGGCTTATACTTATCGTTTGTGATGACGAATTTACTATTGTTTTAGCGGAAAGCAAGATGCTTTAGTCACAATGAGTAAGCTGGAAAGGACCTGTATAAAACAAAAAAAACTCATCAACAAGTTGTTGTTGATGAGTTTTGCATTTGTGTTAGTGGCTTACTAGCAGTTGCAGTTGTTACAAGTACATTGCTGGCAAGTACATGATTTGCAATCTCCTGCTTTACAAGATTCACAATTACAGCTGCAATTATTATTGTTTTTCATATTTCTTCTTTTGTAGAATTAACATATTCAATCTAGAATAATTCCAAAAGAACCAGAATAATTATAAAGAGTCAAGTTGGCCTGTAATTTTTATACTATCTAAGGTAAAAAACTGCATTTCTAGCTAAGCAGATGACCCATCAATCTTTTTGCCTTATTGAGCCTCTGCCCTTTTCGCTTAGCATAATCTTTCACCTGGTCTTCTCCTAGTGTACTTATGCCAAAATATTTGCTTTCCGGATGTGCGAAATACCAACCACTTACCGCCGCCGCTGGGTACATAGCATAAGAATCTGTAAGACTTATCTGCAACTTGTTTTGCACATCCAGTAACTTAAATAGCTTTGCTTTTTCAGAATGTTCTGGGCAAGCAGGGTAGCCTGGCGCTGGCCGGATGCCTTTGTATTTTTCCTTTATTAATGCCTCATTGTCCAAGGCCTCTTCTTTGGCATAGCCCCAATATTCCTTTCTAACTCTTTCGTGTAAGTGTTCAGCAAAAGCTTCCGCTAGTCTATCGGCTATTGCCTTGAGCATAATTGCGGAGTAATCATCCTGCTGGTCCTGAAAGTGCTGAACCCATTTTTCTATTCCCAGACCAGTAGTTACTGCAAAAGCACCAATGTGATCCTTGATTCCGATACCTTCTGGAGCCACAAAATCAGGGAGTGCCAAATATTGTCTGCCATCTGCTTTCTTTACTTGCTGTCTTAGATGGTTCAGTGTAATGAACGGTTTGTTCTCTTTGTCCTTCAGTAGGATATTGTCATTTTCGGTAGCATTAGCCGGGAAGATTCCGAAAGCGCCATTTGCTGTCAGCCATTTTTCATCTATAATTCTACGGAGCATGCTTTGGGCATCATTGTAGAGTTTCTTTGCCTCTGTCCCAACATAGGCATCCTCAAAGATGGCAGGGAATTTCCCCTTCAATTGCCAGCTGCTAAAGAACGGCGTCCAGTCTATATAATCTACTAGAGTCTCTATAGAATAGTCGGTAAAGTATTTTACACCTGTAAATTTTGGCTGTTGTACCAGTGTATTCTTCCAGTCTATTTGGAATCTATTGTCTCTGGCTTCTTGGATGTCAACCAAGGTTTTTTTTCGGAGACCTGAAGCTCTGTCTTTTCTTACTTTGTCATAGTCGGTAGTTATGGCTGCGAGGTACGCTGTTTTTTGTTCTGTATTATCTGTCAATAGATTAGAGGCGACACCGACACTTTTAGAGGCATCCAGAACATGTATCACCGGCCCAGAATATTCTGGCTCTATCTTGAGTGCCGTATGCGTCTTAGACGTGGTGGCACCACCTATAAGAAGCGGAATCTTAAGGTTTTGTCTTTCTAGTTCTCTTGCGACATCGACCATTTCATCTAGAGATGGTGTGATAAGACCGCTTAGTCCGATTATGTCTACTTTCTCAGAGACAGCTCTAGAAATTATTTTTTCTGCTGGCACCATGACACCGAGATCTATTATCTCGTAATTATTACAAGCGAGTACTACACCGACGATATTCTTACCGATATCATGGACATCACCTTTGACGGTGGCCATCAGTATTTTTCCTTTGCTGCTAGCAGTGGCCTTGTCTTTTTCTGCCTCTATATAAGGAGTCAAGTAGGCTACAGACTTTTTCATGACCCGAGCACTTTTGACTACCTGAGGTAAGAACATCTTGCCTTCGCCAAAGAGATTACCGACGACGTTCATCCCATCCATGAGCGGACCTTCTATTACGTGGAGACTTTTTGGATGCTTTTTTCGACATTCCTCTGTATCTTCCTCTATGTATTCTGTGATGCCTCTGACCAATGAATGGGTCAGTCTTTCTTCTACAGTGCCTTCTCTCCAGCTCAGATCTCTTACCATTTTTTTGCCGCCTCCTTTTACCCGTTCGGCATAGTATGTAAGTTCTTCTGTCGCCGTCGACTTTTTATTGAATAGCACATTTTCTACAAGAATGAGTAGCTCTGGTGGTATTTCTTCGTATACTTCTATTAGTCCAGCATTGACTATGCCCATGTCCATGCCAGCTTTTATGGCATGAAATAAAAAGGCAGAATGCATCGCTTCTCGTACAGCATTATTACCTCTGAACGAAAAAGAGATGTTACTGACACCTCCACTGACCTTTGCACCAGGGCATAATTCCTTTATCTGGCGAGTGGCCTCTATAAAGTTGATAGCATATTCATTGTGTTCTTCTATTCCTGTTGCGACTGCAAATATGTTAGGGTCGAAGATGATATCTTGTGGCTTGAAGTTGACCTCATTTACGAGGATGTCATAGGCGCGCTTACAGATTTCTACTTTTCGTTCTATAGTATCTGCCTGACCTTTCTCATCAAAGGCCATAACAACAGTCGCTGCACCAAACCGGCGCAGAATTTTGGCTTGTCGTTTGAATTCTTCCACACCTTCTTTCATCGAGATGGAATTTACAATGCATTTTCCTTGAACACATTTTAGCCCCTCTACAATAACGTCAAATTTCGAAGAGTCTATCATGATAGGCAATTTTGCGATATCTGGCTCTGACATAATCATATTCAGGAATTCTCGCATTTCCTTTTTAGAGTCTATGAGACCTTCATCCATATTGACATCCAGAATCTGTGCACCACCTTCTACCTGATGCTGAGCCACCGAGATGGCTTCTGCGTAGTCTCCTTCCTTTATAAGTCTGGCAAATTTTCGCGATCCAGTAACATTGGTTCGTTCGCCGATATTGATGAAGTTCATGTCTTCTCTGACGATGAGTGGTTCTAAGCCTGAGTACTGCGAGTCCACTGATGGCTGAGGTTTTGTTCGGGGTTTTATTCCATTTACGCCTATGGCCATCGCCCTGATATGTTTTGGTGTTGTACCACAGCAACCGCCGACGATATTGACAAAATTGCTTTCGGCAAAATCCTTGATAAAAAGAGCCATCTCCTCAGCCGTCTGGTCATATTCGCCTAACTCATTAGGTAGACCAGCATTAGGATAAGCGCTGATATGACAATCAGCTATCGTAGATAGGTCCTTAAGATGGGGACGCATTTCTTTAGAACCCAAAGCACAATTGAGTCCGACACTAAATAGATTGGCGTGGGAAACAGAGATCCAGAAAGCTTCTACAGTCTGTCCACTTAGTGTACGACCACTGTTATCAGTTATAGTGCCTGAGATCATTACTGGCAGCTTCTCCTGTTCTGTATCATCAAAGTACTTATCTATGGCATACAGTGCAGCCTTACAATTTAAAGTGTCGAAGATGGTCTCTACCAGCAAGAGGTCTACACCACCTTCTACCAGCCCTCTAGTCTGATCATAATAGGCGTCTACTAAGTCATCAAAAGTTACTGCCCTGTAACCGGGATTATTGACGTCGGGTGAGATGGATGCAGTTTTACTGGTGGGCCCTAAGGCACCTGCGACAAATCTAGGTTTACTAGGATTTTTGGTTGTGTATGCAAGTGTAGCAGCTTTGGCAATCTTTGCCGCTTCTAGATTTATTTCGTAAGCCAAATTTGACATTTCATAATCTGCCTGTGAGATAGCTGTTCCATTGAAAGTATTAGTTTCTATAATGTCTGCACCTGCTTCCAGATACTCTTTGTGGATGGCAGAGATAACCTCTGGTTTTGTGATGCAAAGGAGATCGTTATTGCCTTTGATGTCCAGATGGAAATCCTTAAAGCGTTCTCCACGATAATCTTCTTCGGTGAGTTTGTATCTCTGGATCATGGTCCCCATGGCACCATCGAGTACAAGTATCCTGTCTTTAACAGCTTCGTGTAAAGTCATATTAATTTAGTTTGGTCCGTATCTTATTCCTTGAAAAGTTATAAGACAACAGGCTTTTTTTATGTACTTACTTGGAAAGGAGGGAAGTAGACTTAGAATTTCTTCTCTTATCTTTCTCAACTTTTTTTTAGTTGAGCAGGAATTGGCACCATGCTAGCGCTGGTTGCCAAGGATTCTTAGGGCCTGTCCCTCCTCCTTTCTTTATAAGTTGCACAAATATGGCTTTTATAATTGGAAAATAGGGAATTCCCTATTGTCGTATTCTCAAATTATCTTCCAAACAATAGACGCTTCTGGGATATCAATAGTCGATGTTTCTTTCAGTGTAGTTGTATCTGAAACCCACACCAAAATATCTGCTCTCCACAGAATCAAAAACCTGATTTTTGTCCGATCTTACTAATAATTGAAGATCTATAAACAGATTATAGGTCAGCTCATAAGAGGCCTTAAAATCCAACATATTGATTGTGCTTCTTGCACCTTGATTCTGGAGTATGCCTGTATCTGAAATTCTAGAATCGTTAGGAATCAGAATGTCGGCACCGAAATTTTGCGATGTATTCTGACCGAAGATCGTATGCAGATATCTGAGTTCGAAAACCAGAGCATCTAAAGGCTGATATAAAAGCCGCGCCAAATACTCACTAAAGTTGGCGCCAAGGGGATGCGCTAAGGGCTGACCATAATGACTAAAATTTGCTACAGAGAAATCTTCAGCATCGATGGCTTTTTGTCCATGTGAGTAGGTGTAGGGTCTCACCGTATTTGTTTCCAGTTGTAAATCCAGTCTGTCTATTCCCGCCACATCAAAATACTTGATACCAAATTGGTACCCAAATTTATTACCCCACCAAGCATTTCCAGAAGTGAGTTGGCCCAGATTGAATTCATCAAGCACAAACTGGCTATAGAAAGAGAATTGCTTGTAAAGATTCCACTTGAAGTTGAGGCCGAGGAGAACATTGTCAGGACTATCTAACTGCAGTTCTATGGTACGATAAAAAATGACTGGATTAAGATATTGTAACTCGAACTGATTTTCTCTGGAAAAAATAATCGTTTCAAAGAAACCCAATTCTATATTCTGCCTAGGCTTGATGCTGAAGTAATGGCTGGCCATGTATTTCTTAGGTAATAAGATATTGTTAGGCGTTAATCTAGCAGGAAGAGTGGACAACTCTGCCCAGATACTCTGATAATGTAGTTTCCATACTTGGACATCCAGTTTCAGGTAGAAATAATTCGGTCCACTATCATCGAGTAGGAGGGAGCGCAGACCATTGCCGATAAAGTGATTGCCATGACCGAGAGAGAGTCTACTGTGTTTAGATAAATTATAACCTAGATAGGCTTCCGCATAACCATAGTCGTAGCCATTGAAAGATTGTATAACAGAGCTCTGGTAGATTTTGTAATTACCATAACCACGGAAAGATTTATTGCTGTCTATAAAGGGTTGCTGATAGTTCAGCAAATTAGACTGGTTCTCGTGATAGGTAGAGTAGAAGTAGAGTCTATCATCTAGTGAGCCATAGAGCTCTATACCTCTAGTGTTTTTGAAAATTGTACGTCCTTCTTCAGTTTCTCTACCTCCTTTAAAATGTGCAACCAAGTTGATGCCAAGTTTAAAAGCAGGAGTCTGAACCTCGAAGAGTCTAAGCGGGTTTTTATAAAAAGTAGACAAAAAACCTTTTCGTAATAATGGGTAATGAGGTATGCCAGAGACACTGTTTGTCTCAACATTACTTTCCAGTGATCTCAGACTAGCAAGAGACAGCCTCCTTATCGCTGTATGAATGTTTCGAAATTCTCTTTGCTGGACATCATATCTGTCAGCAAGATGGTAGAACTGATGCCCTCTTGCGTAGAAAGGAATCAGCTCTTGCTGCATAGTATCTGCTTCCTGTCCAAAGGAGGACTGCGCCAGAAAGCTTAGTATAATCCAGTAATATAGTCTCATTACGCAACAAAGCTAGTGCTTTTTTCACATGGAAATCTTGAGTATTTTCCATCTTTTTGCGCTTATCTCTAGTATAAAAGACATTAAGTGGAACTAATTGCACCTTATTATAAGTTAGGTGTCTTGTATTTTTGCAACATAAAATTAATGGTCATGAAAAAGAACAAAAACAGACCATTGAAAGTAAAAATTGATCGAGCGATTAATCCTTTTGATGGTTCTAGACGTAGACTAAGTTCTACAGCTCACAAATCGAAAAAGCACTACAGCAGAAAAGTAAAGCACAAGCGTAGTGCTTTTTCTTATTTATGGACCTTTCTAAACTTGAAAATCCAACAAAAATTCCTTTATCCTACTCTCAAATTCGCTAGCCTGGTCATTAAGAAATTCTACCTCCACAGGCAATACAAAAATGGGAATACTGTGCTGCTGAATAAAGTCTGCATGTAAGAGCAATCGCATGGCATCCTTCTCCGTCGTCAGAAAGAAGGCATTTTCTATACCGATATTGTCATAGATTTTTTTGAACTGTTGTAGTTCCAGATCTGAGAAGTAATGGTGATCTTCGAACTTGACCACGTTTTCTACATTGGTCTTGGCTTCTAGATAAGATAACAGATAATCCACTTTTGCTATAGCAGAGATGAGAACCACATGTGCATGTTCATCGAGCTCTATGCGTACTTTATTGTCAAAGAGAAAGTAAGGCTGTAGGTACTTATAGCGGGTAAAAAATATTTTTTGATGATCAAGAGGTTTTATCAGTTGTATAGCTGCGGCCTGTTCTTCATCAGGAAAGTCATCTGGGCACTTGCTCAGAATAATGATGTCTGCTCTCTCATAAGCACTTCTGGGTTCTCGCAGCCTGCCTAGCGGTAAGAGATAGTCCTCAAAGAAGGGTTCTTGATAAGGGGTGAGCAAGATATTCAGTCCTGGAATAACTGATCTGTGCTGGAAAGCATCATCGAGCAGAATGGTTTGAATGGAAGGATGTTTTTGTAGCATCATAGGGATGCCTATGTTTCTACTTTCTGAAACCGCAACGGGTATTGCTGGAAACTTTGTTTTGAACTGTAGCGGCTCGTCTCCTGCAGTCATAGCTGTGTCGTGGCTGGTCACCAGTCTGAAGCCCTTGCTCTTTCTTTTGTAGCCACGACTTAGAGTAGCTACATTAATATAAGGAGAGAGTATCTGGATAAGATATTCTATATGAGGCGTCTTGCCAGTACCTCCTAGAGAGAGATTTCCCACATTGATAACTGGTAGACTGAAACTAGTAGATTTTAGCAAACCTGCCTCGTAGAATATATTACGCAAGCCTATCATTGCTCCATAGATCAGAGCAAAAGGTGCAAGTAATATGAAAGAGATGATGTTTCTTCTCATGGAAGTCACAAGATGATAATTATTTTAGCAAACCGCATCCCTATCGCTTGGCTTAAAGCATTTAACCAAACAAGATCAGCTGCCCTATCTGACAGTCCAGGCATTTCTGCTTATCACAATAATCACTTTTGAGCTCCAATAAAGCTTGGCTCTGGGCGGCAGAAGCTACTTTGATATTGTGCTTTTTCCATTGCGTGATGATTTTGTTCTTTTCTGTCGGTAATCCATACAATAGATCTATGGCTTTTTCTTTTAGGACATCATCAGCGATAAGGTCGGCGTAAGCAAAGATTAAGGGCACGATAACATTGATAATAAGAATGTGCTGAGTAGTTTTGCCTATGGCTTTTTTCTTTTTAGGAGACACCTTGTTAGTTAGGTAGTGGGTATCCCAGTAGCTGCTGGCGGAAACTGAAAGCAGCTCGGTTAAAGTCTCCAGCTGAGGGTTAGAAATAATGGTAGAAAAGAATTTTGGCGTTTTATCATAGATGGCCGCTAGTTGCGCCAAACGAAGTGAAGGGAAATTTGCTGGTCTGAGTTTAGAAAACTTCCACTCTACACCTGACATTGGCTTTAAGTCAAATTTTGCTTTCTGGTGCTTGTATTCTTTTTGTAAACCAATGATGTAATCTTCTTTTCCTCTGAGCATACCTGCTTGTCCGAGCAGTAGACTTTCTTTTTGCATTAGGGAATTCTGCTTTTTGAGGAGGCTGTAGGGAGCGATTTCTGCTAGACTTGCAAAGGCTTCGTTGTTGACTTTTAGGCCTAGGTATTTGAGTAGCAAGCGATAGAGTACTTCCTCCCAGTCGTTTTTGCTATTGTCAAGGAGGACTTTTATTTGAGCTTGCTTCCTCAGAAGTCTTTTGGTAACCAGTCGTTCCAAAAAGAAAGGCACTTTGGACTGGTCCACCTTTTCTATTTGATTGGCACAGGGAATCCAATTTAGGCCGGCTATAAGATTTTCGTAGTTAGTTATTAGTTTGGGTTCTATTCTATCTTTGAGTATGATGGTAGGAATTGTCTGTCCATTTTCGTTGTGGATGGTTTTGTCATCCGTGTACACCACATGTAGGATGACGTTGTTGTAAGCTGGGTTGTTTTGGTGCTTATGCTGATTCCAAGCAGAAGCATGAAGGTGCATTTCTATGTGGCCATTCCAGATGTTGGTCCCTATTTTTACTTTTGCATTGAGGAAGTCTGGTCCAGCATCGTGGTTATGTATACCGAAGTTTTGGATGATTACTTTTTCACCCTGGGTGGTGAGGAGGTCAGAGAAGTCCAGTTTCTTTGTTTTCCATAAAATATGTAGTAGCTCCTCTCTCAAGATATTAGTTTCTAAGACTAATATACAAAACTACCACGGCCTCTCGTAGGTGCAAAAGGTGTAATCGTAGGCATTATTGTCATCAGCTTTATGTGCTGATTCGGCAGTCAGTTGCCATTTGTTCATGTCTAAGTCTGGAAAGAAGGCCGTCGCTTTTTCTATCTCTGTATGGACCTTAGTCAGGTACAGTCTATCCCATAAATCTATAGTTTGCTTATAGATATTGCTGCCTCCTATTATAAATAGTTCTTCTTGCCCAGCCTGCTGCGCCAAGAGGATGGCGTCAGGAATAGAATGTACAGTAACGACACCGGAGTTATAGAACAGCTTATTTCTTGTCACGACAATATTGGTTCTGCCTGGCAAGGGTCGTCCTACTGATTCAAAACTTTTTCTACCCATCACCACATAATGGCCTAGTGTTGTCTCCTTAAAAAACTTTAAGTCAGCAGGCATATGCCAAGGTAAATCATTGTCTACACCTATGGCATTATTAGTACTAACGGCGACGATACTGGATATCTTCATGTTTAGTTTTGGTTCGTAGAGCTGGTTTCGAGCTGTGTCAAAGTTTCTTCAGGCAGATCTTTAGAGATAAGATCTTTGTTTTTCATTTCTTCTTCTAGCTTGGGTCTTCTGCTTTCTCCATTGATATGCTTCTCTATTACTAGTCCAGCTATAGGTGCGGCGATATCTCCACCGAATCCGGCGTTTTCTACATAGACGGCCAGTGCAATTTTAGGATCATCCTGAGGTGCAAAAGCAAAAAATACAGAGTGGTCGTCTCCATGTGGGTTCTGAGAAGTTCCTGTTTTCCCACAGATAGAAATACCCGCAGTATTGGCTCTGTAACCAGTTCCATATAAGATAGCCCAGCGCATACCTTCTATAACAGGATCAAAATGTTCCGGATCTATACGGACAAGTCTCTTGGCAGTAAATTCATCAGATATTCTAAGCTTTGGATCGCTAAATCCTTTAATAAGATGTGGTGTTATGTAGTGGCCCCTGTTGGCAATTATTGCAGCAAGATTGGCCATTTGTATAGTAGTAAGGTCCAGTTCTCCCTGCCCTATACCTATAGACATGATGTAAGTAGACTTCCAGTTGGCACCAGCGTTTCTGTAAAGATTGTCATAGTGGTCAGGCGTAGGAACATAGCCAGATTTTTCATTGGGTAAGTCTATGCCTAGTGGTCTACCCAGTCCGAAATCTTGCAAGTGGCTTCTGAGGATATTAAGTCCTATTTCTGGATTGTTGTACCCCTCCTTCTCTATAAGTTTTCTGACCATTTCGAAAAAGTAACTGTTGCAAGAATGCATCAGTGCCGACTTTACATTGGTCTGAGGTGTATGATTATGACAACCAAACTTGAAGGTGCGATATTCATAGGCGCCATAACAGGCCACCTGTTTGTATGGACTGAATACACCTTCTTGCAAAGCAATCAGTGACAGTACTGGTTTGAAAATAGAGCCAGGTGGATATTTTGCTGCTATAGATCTGTCTAGTAAGGGTTTCTGTATTTTGTCTGAATAGAGTTTTTTGAAGGCCTTACTTCTGTCCTCATCTAGATTAAGTGCATTGGGATCATAAGTAGGGGAAGAGACCATAGCCAGTATCTCGCCAGTAGCTGGTTCTATAGCAACGATGCTTCCTCTCTTGTTTGCCATTAGATCTTCGCAGTATTTTTGTAGGTCTAGGTCTATTGTAGAGTAGAGATCTATACCTTGCTGGGATAATGAGTCTAGTTTGCCATCATTAAATGCAGCGACCTCTCTACCGACATTGTCTCGCATGAGGAATTTGACTCCTTTAACACCTTTGAGTAATTGCTCGTATTTTTTTTCGAGGCCACTCTGACCCATATAATCTCCTCTGACATAATCAGTACCTTCCTTTGAAATCAGATTCATGTCCACTTCTCCGAGATAACCTAGTACATGAGCTGCTGATTCGTGCGGGTAAGAACGAATGCTTTTGCTGAGAGGGTAGAAGCCAGGGAAACGAAATAGGTGCTCTTGGAATCTAGAGTATTTCTCGGGACTGATCTTGGACATAAAAGTCGTAGGTAGAGATTTATGAAAGCGCTTGTCTCTCCAGTTTTTATTTAGATTGCTCTTGAAAGTGGGAATGTCTATCTCCAGCAGCTTACAAAAAAGGGCCGTATCCATCTTGGCATCTACATTCTTATATACCATTTCCAGATCGTAGATAGGTCTATTATAGGTAAGCAGTTTGTTGTTTCTATCTAGAATATTACCTCTGGATGGGTATTTTGTTTGTTTGTCCAGGACGGTGCGCTCTGCCAGTTTCTTATAAGTCGTATTGAAAATCTGAAGGTCCGCAAGTTTGTAAATCAAAACCAAGCTGCTGATCAAGAAGGTAATGAGAATAGGTAACTGCCTGGACTCTAATTTCAAAGTGACTTAGTATTTTGGATTAAAGATGAGTAGTCCTATCATTATAAGAAATAAAGATGCAATAAAACTAAAGATAGTTCTAAGAACAATTTCTTTTATGTAAATGGGCGAAAAAGCCTCTAAGCTATATAGGGTAAACTGATGTACAAGTAAAAATATAGCAAGATAGGTGAGTGACCATCCTACGCCATATTTGTAAGAAGTAAGACTGTCATCTTTGTAACCGTCTGTAGGCGCAATGATCATCAATATATAATGTCTCAGGAAAGCGACCAGAACACAGGTTCCAGCATGTACGCCTAGTGAATTATAAAACACATCTACAGAAAGGCCAATTAAAAAAGCAGCAAGTATGACCAGTGATCTGGACAGCTTATATGGCAAAAGAGCAATTATAAGCGGATAGATGGACAGGTGGATATAATTGAAATCTCCAAAAGTTAGATTTATCCTTCTCAGTAGAATCAGCTGTATAACTAAGAGAAAGCCTGCTCTGATAATATTTCTTGAAATCAGCTTATTCATCTTGTGCCTCTATCGTCGCTTTTTTTTCATCTGAATCTATAAAACTAACGGCATATACTGTGCTTGCCTGAGACAGATCATAATCTAATTGTACTGTAATATCATAGTTGTTACTTCCTCCGATGATGTTGAAATCTTTGATTCTACCTATAGGTACATATTTTGGAAAAGATATGGAGTAACCACTAGTGACTATGGTGTCACCTATCGCAATAGCCGAGTGCTTGGGTACATCCAGTAACTTCATCTCTCTTATATCATCTGATGCCCAGATCAGATTTCCATGATAGCCTTTGCTGGTGACCATTGCACTGATTCTGCTATGACTGTTTATCAGTAATTGTACAGTGGAGAAGTTCTTGGAAACATTTTTTACCAGACCTATGACACCGTCCTTGGAGATTATACCCATGAGAGGTGTGATGCCGTCATCAGAACCTGCACATAAGGTCATAAAGTTATTTCTGAGGTTTATGGTTTTGTCGCAGACATTGGCTGGGATAAGCTGGTATTGCAAACTTGTATCTGTAATACTGGCTTCAAAGTTCTGGAAGTGGTTATCTTCAGAAATTCTATAGTTAAGAATGGTCTCTAGTAATTTGGCGTTTTCTCTGAAAAGGCTATCGTTGAGATCTCTTAGTGTAAAGAAGTCTTCTACACCTTGGACGCGTTTGTTTATACTGCCAGTAAGTAGGTTGCCAGAATGGGCCCATATTTCTCCTTGACTCTTATTGTAATTTACGATTAGGTAGATGGATAGTACTTCCAATAAAATGAACACAAGAAATGCACTGTACCTAAATATGAGATAGAGTAAATTTCTCATCTGTCAGATGTGTTATAACGTTAGAGAGATTGGCGATCCATTAAGAAGGTAAACTTTTCTGTGTTCTTTAGTGCCAGTCCAGTTCCTCTTACAACAGCTTTCAGTGGATCTTCTGCAACATGAACGGTCAGCTTCGTTTTTCTGGCAAGTCTCTCATCCAGACCTCTAAGTAAGGCGCCACCTCCAGTAAGATAGATACCATTTTTGTAGATATCCGCAGCCAACTCAGGTGGTGTATCTTCCAGAGCTTTTAGAACAGCTTCTTCTATTTTAGCAACTGATTTGTCCAGCGACTCTGCGACTTCTGAGTAGTCGGTAATTACTTGTTTTGGAATTCCAGTAAGTAAGTCTCTTCCATTGACTCCCATTTTTTCAGGTGGGTTCGGCAGTGTTTCTAGTGCAGATCCGATAGTAATCTTTATGTTTTCTGCTGTACGTTCGCCTATGAGTAGATTGTGTTTGCGCTTCATGAAGTCTACTATGTCACTTGTAAATTCATCTCCAGCAACACGGATGGACTGATCGGTAATAATTCCAGATAGTGCAATTACAGCTATCTCAGTCGTACCACCACCTATATCTATTATCATATTTCCCTGTGGCGCCATTACATCTAGTCCTATACCCAGAGCAGCAGCCATCGGCTCATGTATCAAGTATGTTTCTTTAGAATCTACGTGATCAGCAGAGTCAAAAACAGCTCTCTTCTCTACTTCGGTGATTCCAGATGGAATACAGATAACCATCTTAAGGTGAGAAAAGAAACGCTTTCTCTCACCGATCATGCCTATCAAGCCATGTATAAGGCTCTCTGCTGCTTGGAAATCTGCTATTACGCCATCTTTGAGCGGTCTGATGGTTTCCAGATTGGCATGGGTTTTTTCATGCATGAGCATTGCTTTAGTGCCCACTGCAAGTATTTCATTGGTTTGTCTATTGATAGCTACTATAGAAGGTTCGTCCACGACGACTTCACCATCTTGGATAATTAATGTATTAGCTGTTCCTAAATCGACGGCTAACTCTTGTCTGAAAAAACTAAATAAACCCATGAATGAATTTCAATACGATATTACTCCTTTACAAAATCAAATACTATTCCCCTTATTTGAGGATGATAGGGGATTACAAAAATTTGCAGAAAAAGTTGAATGGTAATCAATGCTGTTTCGGGGAGCAATTATAGTCATAATTAAGGATGATTTTGCTAAAAATTTACTACTTAAAGCAAATAAAAATAGATTATAACATATCTGATTATCAGATATTTATAGGAATCCTATTAATCAAGTACTTATATAGTGTTTTTTTAGCTAAATCGTATGTGGTTACTTGTTTCCTGCCATTACAATTGTGTAGTCCTCAAAATTGAGATATTTTCTAGCGATCGTTCTGAGCTCCTCTGCACCCAGGTTTTTAATCTGCTCTACATTGGCATTGAAAAGATCAAGATCCAGTTGTTTCACTTTGAGATTTTTGACCAATTGTCCTTTGGCAAAAGGACCATCTAGTAGATGTAAAGTTTGACCGAGGACATAGTTTTTGACCATAGTCAGTTCTGCTTCTGGTATAAGTTCTTCAGTGAGCTTAGTCATCTCCAGTTCTATCTGCTCCAGCGTTGGCTCTTCATATACTGGATCCACATCTGCACTTATATAGATAAAGCCCCCTTGAGTCCAGCAATGAACAGCGGAATATATACCATAAGTATATCCTTTGTCTTCCCTGATATTTTTCATAAGCCTAGAGCCGAAATAACCTCCAAGAATCGTATTGAGCAAGCGCAGTATGGTATAGTCAGGATGCTTTATAGGAAACAGAGTTCTTCCTATTTTTATAGAAGTTTGTATCTCATTGTCAGTCATAACCCAATGGCGACCACCTCTGTGGGCCGTTTCTTTAAAGCTAGGCTCGGGATGTTGGTTCTTTCTGGTGATTTGCACTAAAGAGTTGGTTATAGTATTACGGGTCTCTTCAGTGTACTTGCCACTCAGGATCATAAAACTGTTGTCTATGCCCATGTTCTGATTGTAAAAATCTAGAAGGTCCTCTTTTTGCAATTGTGCAATATCTGCAGGCTGTGTATTATATCCATATGGATGTGCAGAACCGAATATCAACTCTGTTAGCTCTCTGTAAGACTGGACATCGTTTTGAGAGAGGGACTCTACCAGCTTCTGACTGTAGACTTTCTTATATTTTGCTACTTCCTCTTCTGCAAATAGCGGATAGAAGACCATATGCAGCCATATAGGCCACACTTCAGCAAAGTACCGTTCTACGATAACCAGACTCATAGAAGCGTATTCCATCGTACAACTGGCTTTTACGACAGCGCCATAATAGTCATATATATGGGCTAACTCTTTGGCATTGTGCCTGGTAGAACCTTCTCTGAGTAGTGCTATCGTGGCTTTGGCAGCAGCAATTTTGGTCTCATGGATACGTCCAGTCGGGAACACCAGTTCCGCTTTTATTATATCCTGAGTACCATCATTGACCTCTACTAGAGCGATATTGTTTGCTAATATGCTCTCTGTAACACCTTTTACACTGAGGTCAAATTCGGTAGTAATTATGGGGCCCTTCTTCCTGTCTATCATTATCTTTGACAAGTTTTTCAATATATTGCAATCTTAGCCAAAATTTCTGAGGTTAAAATTTTAATCCAAACATTTAAATATCCAAGATGGTTTTTGAAGTCTCGTCCAATGAATTGCTAAAAAAGCTTCAAGTAGCCAATGGTGCCATCAGTTCCAATCCCGTAATACCAATCCTGGAAGATTTCCTTTTCGAATTAGAAGGCAATGAACTGACGATCTCAGCTACTAATCTGGAAGTCACAATAATTTCTTCCTTGACAGTTTCAGGTGGCAAAAAGGGCAAGGTGGCCGTTCCCGCTAAGATTTTGCTAGAAACACTAAAGGCACTGCCAGACCAGCCTATAAAGTTTGAGGTGGACGATAAGACCAAAGGCATAAAACTAAAATCATCATATGGTGTCTATAAGCTGGCAGGGGACAACCATGAAGATTTTCCAGAAACTCCATCAGAAGAGAATGTCAATGTTGTAGACTTGGAAGTAGATCCACTAGTCAAAGCAATAAACAATACCATCTTCGCAACCAGTAATGACGAGCTAAGACTGGCCATGACAGGTGTCCTCGTTCAGTTGGATTTCAATAAAATCATCTTCGTCTCCACAGATGCACATAAACTTGTAAAATATACTATCGGTGGTATCAATACTGAGATCTCAGAATCTATAATTGTTCCTAAGAAAGGATTGACCTTATTTAAAAATGCAATAGCAAGCTCTGACGAAGAAAACGCCAAGGTTTCGTTCAACAAGAAAAATATATTCTTCCGATCTGGAGATACCTTGGTCATCAGTAGACTGATAGATGCAAAGTACCCTGATTATAATGCAGTTATTCCGGCCAAGAATGATAAAATTCTAACGCTGAATAGAGTAGATTTTCAGAATTCACTGAAAAGAATTGTCATCTATGCCAATAAAACTACCAATCAGGTTGTGCTTAATCTGGTAGAGAATGGTCTGACTATCTCTGCTCAGGATTTGGACTTCTCCAATGAGGCTACAGAGCAGATAGGCTGTAGTTATGCCAGTGACCCGATGAGTATCGGTTTCAATGCCAAGTTTCTTGTAGAAATGCTAGGTATCATAGATACAGATGATATCATATTGCAACTTTCTGCACCTAATAAGGCAGGTATACTTCTGCCATCCGAGACTGGTGATCAGGAAGATCTCATGATGCTGGTCATGCCTGTTATGATGAGTCATTAATTACCGATAAAAAAAACTCAGCCATTGAAGATAGGTCTGTACTTTGGCTCATTTAATCCTATTCATATAGGGCATCTTATCATTGCCAATTACTTGGTGGAGCACACCGACCTTGATAAACTATGGTTTGTTGTGACCCCACATAACCCGCACAAGGCAAAAAAATCACTGGCAGATAATTATGACCGCCTCCACTTGGTCAATCTTGCAATAGAAGACAATCCTAAGTTACAATCTTCCACCATAGAATTTGGGCTGCCCCAACCTTCCTATACCATAGATACACTTACTTATCTAAAGGAGAAATATCCATCCAAAGAATTTGTGCTGATTATGGGCGGGGACAATTTAGCGGGATTACACAAATGGAAAAACTACGAGCAAATCATAGAACATTATAAAATCTATGTCTATAAAAGGCCCGGATCTGCGCTGAATGACTTGGCTGAGCATCCTAATATAGAAGTCCTACCGGCGCCATTACTTGAAATTTCTTCTTCTTACATCAGACAACTCATAAAAGAAAAGAAGTCTTTTAAATATCTTGTCCCTGACAAGGTCCACGATTACTTGCTCGCTAATCCCATTTATACCAGACTATTAAATATTAAAGGATACACCAAGTGATAATCAATAAATAGATGAATCTTGCGTTTTAATAGCGTTATAAAATCTTTTTCCAAAGTATGCAATCAGCTAGTCTATCTATTAAATTACTTCTGGTGGGCCTCCTGGCGACAATCCAGTGTTGGTCACAGAACACGGTTGCTATAGGAGAATGGAGATCTCACCTACCTTATTTCAATGTGAATCACGTGGAGCAAAGTCAGGAAAAAGTCTACTACGCCACTGACGAATCTTTATTGATATTTGATAAGGATGATGGCTCCTTAGATTTTATGTCTAAGGTAGATGGTCTTTCTCAGGCTGACATCCAAAGCTTATTGTATGATTCCGATAATGAGCAACTTATAATTGCATATGGCAACAGTACCTTCGATATCGTTTCAGATGAAGGGATCATTACTGTAACGGATATAGATGACAAGTCAGACATACAAGGAGATAAGCAGATCTATGATATGTATGTACAGAATGGCAAGTATCTTTATCTAGCGATGGGCTTCGGTCTTGTTCAGTACGATCTTATCAGTAATGAGTTCGGCTTTACTATGGATATTTCTACGCAGGTCTTTTCTGTAGATGGAGAAGGAGAAGAAATCATCATCGCACTGGCTGATGGTGCCTTTGCTTTGGATATCAGTACTACCAATATTCCAGGATTTTTTGACGAGTGGGAAAGTTTGGATAGTGGTATACCAGCTTTCTTTGAGCCCACGGATGTGTTTATGCTTAGAGGCAACAGATATGTGGCTTCTGAAAAGGTGCTTTACGTAGCTGATGCATCCAATAACTTTGATACACTTTACATTAATGATTTTGATGGGTTCGATATCAATTTTATAAATCCAACTGCAGATGGCTGGATGTTAGGCATGATAGATGAAAACGGCGGTGGAAGAGGTAAGTTGATTCAGTTTGATGCCACCGATACAGAAGTAGCTTTTGCTGATGATTGTTTTAGGAATATTCTAGATGCGGATATGGATAATCAAGGTAGAATATTTACTACAGAACTCTGGGATGGTATCTTCTATAGAGAGGCTTTCAATGGCAGTTGCAGAGAGATCGTAGTCAATAGTCCATTCTCTAGAGAGGTTTCTGACTTGTCCATATTCAGAGACCAGTTGTATGTAGCATCTGGAGGTGTTCGTGACAATTTTGGGGACAACTTCAGTCGGAATGGGTTCTATATTTTTGAAGATGAGACCTGGACCAATGTCAATGAGCGCGCCAATGATTTTATGAGAGATAATGAGATACTACAGGTCTTTAAGGTGGCAGCGCGACCAGATGGAGACAAAGTCTACTTCGGTTCTTTCTGGGCAGGACTGGTCGAGTATGATGTGGAGACCCAAGAATTGGAACTTTATAATGAGCAGAACAGCAAATTAGATTTCCTAGTAGGTGACAGAAGAGTTAGAATATCAGGTCTGGCCTTTGATAACGATAACAATCTGTGGATCTCAAATTTTGGTGCACCTGAACCTCTGGTGGTTATGACGCCTGAGGGAGAGTGGTATGACTATGATATTCCTGGAACAGATACCCGATTTACTGACATTGCCATAGATGACTCTGGCATCGTCTGGGTGACTGTAGGAGGTAGTCAAGGAGGATTGGCCTTGTTAGATCCTGGTGAAAGTCTGTCTGACCCCGGTACAACTCGCATTATAAATCGTAATAACTCAGTTATAGAATCCACTACTATCAATACTGTAAGGAAAGATGATGATGGCGCCGTATGGGTAGGAACAGGGGAAGGCGTTGTTGTCTTCGAATGTGGCGGATCAGCAATGGAGGATGATTGTGTGGGTAATCTCAGACGGGTAACCGTAGATAATATCTTAGCTAATCTCTTAGCAACAGAAGATGTCTTGTCCATTGCCTTTGATGGTGCCAATAGGAAGTGGTTTGGTACACGGAGCGGTATTTTTGTTATGTCACCCGACGGAGAAGAACAGATCGCCCAATTCAATGTAGATAATAGCCCACTATTTGATAATCTTGTCAGAGCAATGGAGTTCAATGGAGAATCTGGCGAGATGTTTATCGCTTCAGATAAAGGTATACAGAGTATAAGGACAGAGACCACTTCAGCTACAGACAGGCATGCCGCTGAAGTATTCGCTTTTCCCAATCCTGTAAGACCTGATTATCGTGGCCCTATAGCCATTAAGGGCTTAGCTAGAGATGCGGAAGTCAGAATCACGGATATAGATGGTAAATTAGTACATAAGACAAGAGCATTGGGTGGACAAGCCATCTGGGATGGGCTGAACCTGGAAGGCAATGAAGTCGTAGGTGGTATCTATCTGGTATTCAGTTCTTCCACTGATGTATTCAGAGATCCAGATACCAATGTTGCTAAAATCATGATTGTCCGATAGCAGTAAATAGGAATAGGAATATTTTTTGCTTTATATTTGCCGTCCGACTCAAACAAGGTCGCGTGGCCGAGCGGCTAGGCAGAGGTCTGCAAAACCTCGTACACCAGTTCGAATCTGGTCGCGACCTCAAGTAAATCCCTGACTATTAATTAGTTAGGGATTTTTTTATGCTCATAAGTCAGTTTTAAGAAAATTATAAGATTACTTCCTTTAACTTCCTCATAGATTCTTCGTCAAAAAGATATACTTATTAAATTATTAAAATTTATGGACATGAAAAATATACTCATACTCACAATAGGTCTCTTCTTTATAGGAGGAGTAGCTGAGATTGCTGCACAAGAAGCAGAAGTCACTAAAACAGACAGAAGGGAACTGATGAAGCAAAATAGAGCAGAAATAAAAGCCATTAAGACTGATGCTACGCTAACTGATGCTCAGAAAGAAAGCCTCATCAAAGAAAAAAGAACTGCACTTAAAAATAAAGTTAGCAGGAAAGGCACAGGGAATAGAATCCCAGCTGAAATCAAAGCTGAAATAGAAGCCATCAGAGCTGATGAAAATCTAACCACGGAGCAGAAAAACGCAATGGTCAAAGAGAAATTTACAGCTTTTAGAATGGAGAATAAGGGGAAAAAAGAAAACAAAGGAACAATTAAGTCAGATGTAAAGAATAATAGAGCAGAAATGAAGGCGGAGCTGGATGCTATAAACAATGATCCTAATCTTTCAGATAGTGAGAGAATGGAGAAACGACAGGCCTTACTAGAAAGCAAAGGTGCTCAGATAAGAGAAGGAAAAAAAGATAGACGAGCTAGAAAAGGAGATTCTCGAAGAAGCTATAGTGGAGATAAAATGTTCAGCAGAGTAGAGTCAGCTATAGCTGAAGGAAAGATGACACCTGAGCTAAAAACAAAGACCTTAGATAGAATAGTAAAACGAGAAGCAGCTTTGGCAAAGGAGCTTCAGGAAGGCACCATCACACAAGAAAACTATGACGAAGCCACCAAGAAAATAGGCAGCATACGACAGCTGTTAGAAGCAAACTAATGGAAGGAAGTTTGATTGCAGAGGCATAGCCACCCCGGTTATGCCTCTTTTTTTTTCCTAGCTATGATCTTCTAGGCAAATAGTGCAGCTATAAGTTCATCTATTCTAGCTACAGGCTGCAGATCCAGACCCACAGATTTTTTACTTAGCCCTTTCATATTATACTTAGAAATAAATATTTGTTCGAACCCCAATCTTGCTGCCTCATCTATACGTTGCTCTATCCGATTGACGGCTCTAATTTCGCCAGTTAGTCCTACTTCACCGGCAAAACAGATTTTATTGCTTACGGGGATATTATGCAGAGAGGAGATTAGAGCTGCTACTATGGACAAGTCTATGGCAGTATCCTGCACTTTTAGTCCACCAGCTATATTTAGAAATACATCATTCTGACCGAAGAACAATCCCGCTCTTTTTTCTAGTACCGCTAACAACATACTCAGTCTTCTGAGGTCAAAGCCTGTCGAAGACCTCTGAGGGTTTCCATATATGGCTTGGCTAACAAGAGCTTGTGTCTCTATAAGCATAGGTCGCATCCCCTCTACCATAGTCGCAACAGTGCTTCCACTCAGACTTTCGTCACTTTGGGATAGCAGTAATTCTGAGGGGTTTTCTACTTGCCTGAGGCCTGTGAGTTCCATAGCATAGATGCCCAACTCATCGGTGGAGCCAAAGCGATTCTTTTTTGTACGTAATATTCTGTAGATATGATTCCTGTCTCCTTCGAACTGGAGTACAGTATCTACGATGTGTTCTAGAATCTTAGGTCCAGCAATAGAGCCTTCTTTATTGATATGGCCGATGATAACAACAGGTATATTACTATCCTTAGCGTAGCCTTGTAGATCAGAAGTACATTCTCTGACCTGAGAAACACTGCCTGCTATGGAATCCACCTGTGGAGAAGTGATAGTCTGTATGGAATCTATGACCACCAGATCTGGTGCTATGGTCTTAGCTTGTTTCAGGACCTTGTGCAAATCTGTTTCAGCCAGTATGTGGCAAGCATCATTCTCTATGCCTATTCTTGTGGCCCGCATTTTTATCTGCTGTGGGCTTTCTTCGCCAGATACGTATAAGATTTTGAGTTTGGATCTCAGGGCCAATTGTAGGAGTAGTGTGGATTTTCCAATACCAGGCTCTCCACCTAGTAAAGTGATGCTGCCAGGAACCAATCCACCTCCAAGAGTTCTGGAAAATTCCTTATCTGGTAGAATGATGCGCTCAGTTTTGGATTGAGCGATATTTTGAATCAAAATAGGACTAGCTATGTTATGTGGGTCAGTCTTCCAGATTTTGCCTTTATCCACATTTTTGGGGCTTCTATCTATAATTTCTTCTTCAAATGTGTTCCAAGAGTCGCAACTATTGCATCTTCCTTCCCATTTAGTGGATTTGTTCCCGCAATTACTACAAATAAATATTTTTCTAGATTTCATAAATTTTTGAATATCAATTACTTATGCAAATAATGTGATTTTTTAGATTTTTTTGTGACTTCTTTGGGAACTCTCGTCTAAAAAAGGAATTCGGAGTCCCAGACTCTGTTTAAATGAAAAAACAACTCTCGCAGGAGAGTTTTAAGATAGATTGTTTTCAATTGGTTTTTTGGGGTTAACAGAGTGCTGTTTCCAAATAGCACTCTGTTTTTTAAAATTCCATTGAAAATTTAAGATAGATTGTTTTCAATTGGTTTTTTGGGGTTAACAGAGTGCCTTTACGGTGCTCTGTTGCATTTAAAATCTTTTGTGAAACTAAAGAGCGATTGTTTTCAATTGGTTTTTTGGGGTTAACAGAGTGCCTATTATAGGCGCTCTGTTACATTTTTAGGCCTATCCTAAAGCACAAAATCCCTCCCATCATCAAAAAAATCAAAGCAGCTTTCTCTTAAGCTTGTGGTTTCTTGTACAAAATCGAATTTCCGAGACCAAGTTTGTTAATTCTGTGTAGTAGAGATACACGAAGAACCCCTAATCCATAAGTGATACTCCTGCTCAGATTGATAGAAGAAGCTTCTTCAAAGTATTTGGTAGGACAGGTCACTTCCGCTATGTCATATCCTGCATAGATAATTTGTGACAACATCTGATTGTCAAAGACGAAATCATCAGAATTTGCATTGAAATTGATCCCAGTAAGTACTTCTCTACTAAAAGCTCTATAACCTGTGTGATACTCAGAAAGCTTATACGATACGAGCAAGTTCTGAGTAAAAGTGAGAAAACGATTGGCGATGTATTTATATAGAGGCATTCCACCTTTCAGGGCTCCCTTACCTAGGATCCTGGAACCCAGCACCACTGGATAGAGCCCTTCACCTATAATATTGACCATAGAAGGAATAAGTTTTGGTGTATACTGATAGTCAGGATGTAGCATGATGACTATGTCAGCACCTAGTTCTAGCGCTTTATTGTACAAAGATTTCTGATTACCTCCATAGCCTTTATTGGCCTTATGGCTGATGATATGTTCTATACCTAATTCTTTGGCCAGTCCTACAGTGTTGTCTTTGCTGGCGTCGTCGCAGAGGATAAGATCATCTACAAGGTCACGTGGAATTTCCTTATAGGTTTTTGCTAGGGTCGCTGCTGCATTGTAAGCAGGCATGACGACAGCAACTCTCTTTCCTTTATACATTCGTTAATTTTACCATACAAAGATAGACCTTCCCATTAATTAGGAAAATCTATGTTAACTTCCGCCCAAATCATATTTCATGAAATTTCTAAAATACTTACTCATCCTCCTGGTAATACTTGGTATCGGTGGGTTCATAGCTATAAAAGTTATGAGCGAAAAAACCCCCCAAGGACAAAGTGGTGCAGCAGCAGATGAACTAGCAACTGCTGTTCTGACCAAACTGAACAAGCCAGCCTTTGACACTATCTCTTATCTGAGATGGGAATTCTTTAGAGCAGGTCAGAAGTACTTTTGGGATAAAAAGAACAATCAAGCGATAATAGAGTGGGGCACTAATAAAGTAATTATGCAGTTAGACAGCCAAGAAGCTAAGGCCTATACCGATGGCCGAGAACAGACTGGAGAGAGCTTGCAAAAACTAAAAGCCAAGGCCTGGTCCAACTGGTGTAATGATTCTTTCTGGATGATAGCGCCTTTTAAACTCTTTGATCCAGGAACCACGAGAGAACTGGTAGATGTTACAGGCGAAGAGAATGCCACTAAAGGACTTCTTGTAAAGTATGAAAGTGGCGGTGTAACACCTGGTGATGCATATCTCTGGCTTCTAGGTGATGATAATGTTCCTACAGGTTACAAGATGTGGACAAGCATAATACCAGTACAAGGTCTATACGCCAGCTGGAAAGGATGGGAAGATCATATGGGTGCTCTCCTCTCTACCAAGCATGATCTTGCAGGAATGGAAGCAAGTATGAAACAAGTGAAAGCAGGAAATCACTGGTCAGAGTTTGGGTACTCTGATAATCCTTTCAGCATTTAGAGTAGAATAAGCTAAGAAGAACTAGATGAAACTTATAAGTTACAATGTGAATGGCCTGAGAGCTGCACTTAAGAAAGATTTATTGGACTGGGTAAAAAAAGAAGACCCTGATCTTTTCTGTATACAAGAAAGCAAGTCACAAGCTGGGCAGGTGCCTGCAGAATTATTTGAAAACCTCGGCTATCATGCCTACTGGCACAGTGCAGAAAAGAAAGGATATTCAGGAGTGGTTACTTATTCCAAGCAGAAAGCCAGTAAGGTTGTAGAAGGTATGGGCATGGAGAAATATGATATAGAAGGCAGAGTCCTACGTACGGATTACAAAGATCTAACTATAGTCAATCTCTACTTGCCTTCTAGCTCTAGCGGGGAGGAACGTCACAAATTCAAAATGGAATTTCTGGATGATTTTGGAAAATGGGCAAAGAAATTACTCAAGAAACGCAAGCAGCTCATCATCGTTGGGGACTATAATATCGTACGACTGGATATAGATATTCATAATCCAACTAGGAAAGATAAGCCACCTGGATTCCGTCCTGAAGAAAGAGCTTGGTTGCAAAAATGGTTTGATAAAGACTTTGTAGATGCCTATCGAGTCCTTCACCCTGATCAGACAGACGAGTATTCTTGGTGGAGTTATAGAGCCGGTGCTCGAAAGAATAACAAAGGCTGGCGTATAGATTATATCTCAGTAAGTCCGCAACTGGAGGACAAGATTACTGCCGTCAGACATGGACATGAAGCAGTACATTCTGATCATGCAGCGATAGTGATGGAAATGGACTGGTAGAGGAGTAGGATTGATTTAGAGCAAGTTTATTTGTTCCAATAACAAAGCAATCTTCTTTTGGTCTTCTTCATCTGCCGTTAAGGCTAACGCTTGTAACGCGGCTTCTTCGGCGACCTTGCGCTTCTTCAGCTGTAGGGCGACCTTTGCTTTGTTGTAATGATAAGCTGGAACTTTAGGATCTAGTGCTGTAGCCAATTCGGACAATTCTAAACATTCCTTCAGAGACTTCTTAGAGTTATCATAGTTCAGTCTTACTACAGATGTCCTGTGCAAAACTTTTGCGTCTCCTATGTTCTTGATATCCACCTCATTAGCTAGCTCTAGAAATTTTATTATTTCACTAGCCTCATAAAGATTATTCAGTCGATAGGCATATGCTTTCTTAAGTGGCTGAGATTTTCCGGCGTAGGTATATAAATCTGCTGCTCTTTTTAGATTAGGTCTTGGGTATCCTCTTTCTAGTTCTTTGTTTACCAGAATATTGATGGTTTGTCCTATGCGTTCTGGGCCAATTACTGACTCGAAGATGGCTTGATTTTCTAGCATAAACTCAAATTCTTTTGATCTGGCATCATGTAAGAAATCATGAATGAAAAGGATGTTTTCTTCAATAAGCCAATCTTCCTGGGTCTTCAAATATTTTTTTGCAGCTTCGTGATGGCTTCCATCCATCAATTGCATTCTGAAGTAGGCTTCTTCTTTTAGGACTTCTGGTGGAAGTTTGTCCGTGTCTTGTCCCATTACATAGAGTATCTTCTCATCTCCTGTTTCATTTAACTCTATAGGTTCTTCCCTAGCTGGAACTGTGCTGTTACTTTTAGACTGATGGGTTACCCTGTTATTTGTTGTGTTGTCAGCTAGAGTTGGTGCTGTGGTGGGTTCTTTTTTTACTGGAGGTGTGGTAGAGGCGATCGTTGTAGAGCTGGGTTGAGGTCCAAAAAGCTCTGCCAAGCCTAGTAATTCTCTAGCAGACACGATATTGTCTATTTTGGCAAGAACGTGGCCTTCAGGTGATACGAATATCATTGTTGGAAAGAAAACTATCTGATACTCAAGGGCATATTCCTGAGCCTTTTCTCCTTCCATGTCTACTTTGATATTGACAAAATTCTCATTAAGATATTTCGCCAGTTCAGGATTACGGAATTCTTTCTCCATAACCTTGCAAGGCTTGCAGTAAGAAGCATACGTGTCTATGAATAAGTTCTTTTTTTTATTCTTAGCCAGAGACAGTGCAGTCTGCAGATCAGAGTGGTAAAATTGGATCTGTTGAGCAGACACAGTTAGTCCGCAAAGCAGAAAGAGTACAGCAGTTTTAATCTTCAAAATCTTTAGATAGCAAAAAATTAATTAATAGCTAGATATTATCGAGGTACTTGATTATCCTCTCAAATTTCTTTGTGTCCAATTCACGGGAATTTGCTATTTCGATGGCCTTGTTGGTTACTTTACGGGCCTCGTCGTAATTTCTACAGTCTAATAATAACTGAATATATTCTGAATAATTGTCTGGGGAGTCATC
>CAYNJK010000001.1:0-41398 GCA_964397575.1 uncultured Saprospiraceae bacterium | reverse complement strand
ACTATGTGGTATCACATAACCGCTCAGGCTGAAGAAAGAATATTATTTGTAGACTTTAATTCTACCGAGCTAGAGACACCATTAGTTACTTTTTTTTCAGATGGTTGTGCAAATCTTCGATTCGTCTCTTGTAACCAAGGCTATACTGGTGAAGTAAGCTTAGCTAATTTGGAACTTAAGTCCGGTGTGGAATATTGGCTGTCTGTTTCTAATGGACAAGCTGTAGTAGGAGATTTTGAACTTTGTCTGACAGTGGATGAAAATCCCAATATCTGTAATACTAATTCTTCATTGTCTGCTACAAAAACTTCTATGGGTTCTGCATTGTGGGGCCCTTACTTGCCAGGAGAAAAAGTAGAGTGGTGTTATACAATAGATGGCTTCAATAATGAATCTTGTAATTACTTACAGACTATTATACCATCGTTTGGTAATGGTTGGGCAGCGAGTTCCTTTGACGCCGAAGGGCAACCTATAAATATTACACAGAGCTTACAGACCCAAGGGCATACAAATTTTCAAACAGCTAATCCAGTTTGTGAAGGTGACGCCGCAGGCGAATGGTTATGGACACCTTCTGGCACTGTAACTTATAATCTAAATAGTGAAAACCCTTTAGGACTAACATTTATGGACCCGATACCTAATGCTTGGGTTTTTCTAAATGATTTTGATCCTTCTTGTTTCGAATTTACAGATGAATGTTGTACAAATCCTACAGCAGATCCTAATCTAGGTTATGGAGATGATAACTATCCAGTCTGTGGTGCAGGAAAAGAACACGAATGGACTGTCTGCTTTGAGCTGACAGCTAACCCACAACCTACAGCAGCTAAGTCGGATTGCACAGTAAGTTTTAAAACAATGGCTGATGGCGAAACAGGAAATTTTATAAGCAAAGCTTGTAAAGAGGATGTGCCGCAAGTAGTTACGGCCAGTTTGCAATTACAGGACGAACCAAGCTTAATTATCACAGACACTAATGTGACAGCCTGTGCAGGGGAGACGGTATATATTCAACTTGCCTCTGACCTTCAGAAGGTGAGCTATTGGGCTGAAGATAGTAACCGACAAATTCATGTCGTCGAAGAGGATGTCTTTTCTGCAGAACTACTTACAGCTGGCACTTATAGTTATCATATCTATGCAACCAATGGTAGACTAAGTGAACCTGTATTGATTACCATCACTGTGGTGTCAGAACTAGACATAGAGATTGTGCAATTTCCTGAACGTGTATGTCCAGGTGAAGAAGTGACACTTTCTGCAAAAGTCAATTTCTCAGGAGACCCAGATGAATTGAATTATAGTTGGAATGGCAGTTCGTTATCAAATCAAAATGAGCTTTTAATTTCAGATATAGCTGATTCATATTCATTAACTGTAGAGTATTTCGGATGTGTCTCTATGGCAGAAACCCAAATCAATGCATTTCCTATTTCGACTCTTTCTGTAGCTAGTGAGGATGAATTATGTCATGGATCAGAAGCCACACTGAGATTCCAATTTGAAGGAATCGGTCCTTGGTCAGTAGAACTCGAAGATGCAGAAGGTTCAGTTACGGAGCTAGAAAGTGATGAAGATTATCTGGAACAAACAGTCATAGCTACTGGTGATTTGGAGTTTCATGTTGTATCTGCAGTAGATGGGAATGGATGTCCTATTACTATATCGGGTCACCTTTCTACTTCAGTAAGGCCAGCCTTATCGGTTGATGCTGGAGCTGATGTAACTCTAGACTGTACCACAAATAGTGCAGAATTGTCAGGAAGCATGAATGTACAATTACCTGAATATAGCACCGCCTGGATAAGCTTGGAAGGTCATAATCTGGAAAATGAAGATTCTATGAACCCGATAGTTACGGAATCCGGCACCTATATTCTCGAACTTAGAGATGAGAGACTGGGATGCATTGCAAGTGATACTGTTATGGTAGTATCTGTCTCAGAAATAGGATTGGCCATCGAGGAGTCCGATTTTATTATCGACGAAGGAGACATTATCGAGTTAGTAACTTTCATATCTATTCCAGAATCAGAAATCTCTAGTGTTGTCTGGAATCATGATGGTAGCTTGGACTGTGATACTTGTTTGTCTACTTCTGCTGCACCGTCAGAATCAGTCTTATATGACCTGACGGTTGTAAATTCGGATGGTTGTGTGGAAAGTCTGGAAGTCAGAGTTGTCGTGCGACCCACCAGAGAGGAAACAACAGAAGATGTCCCATATAAACTATTTATACCTAACGCCTTCGACCCTCGCAGCACTACTGAAGATAATACTTTCAGAATATTTGCCGATGACAATATTGCAAGCATTGTAAGTTTTGATATCTATGATCGCTGGGGTAATCATATATTTAGCACTGAAAATGTAAGTCCGGATGACCCAGAAGCTGGTTGGAATGGCGTCTTCAGAGGTGAAATAGTAAATTCTGGTGTATATATCTATAGCCTTACTCTGGAAATGCAGGATCAGACCAGAGATACTTTTACAGGCAGTATTACAGTTATAAACTAAACAGTTATGCACCTTTTTAGCTGTCTCCTTATTATAACTTAGCAAAAGACAGCTATTTTTGCGCAGCTGAACATAGATGGTCTATTCCTGCCATAAAAATGAGATTTTGGCCCTCAAAAGAGGAAGTTCTCATCTTTCCGTTCTGAAAAAGTTAATTCACAGCTTGTGGGGTTAAACAATAGTTAAACTAAGAAGCAAGCTGATACTTATAATTGGAAAATAGACTTATTAAAGTATACTTTGTAACACGAAACATTAGATATGAATTACAAGACAATCCTATTTTCTCTGGTCCTTATGATAGCATCTTTCTCAATGTCAGCACAAAGAGTGGCAATAGTAGATGTATCTAATATCCTAGAAAGCCTCACAGATTACCAAGCAGCACAAAACGAAGTAGATCAAATCTCCGCTAAATGGAGACAAGAGATCGCTCAAGAGTACGATAAGATCAAAAGTATGTACAACAAGTTTCAGGCAGAACAAGTGCTACTAAGTGATGAAGTAAAGATTGAGAGAGAAGATGAAATCGTAGCAAAAGAAAGAGAAGTAAGAGACTTGCAGAAAAGAAGATTTGGTCCAGAAGGTGATCTTTTTAGAAAGAGACAAGAACTTATAAGTCCTATACAAGATCAAGTATTTACCGCTATCGAGCAATACGCTAAGATAAAGGGATATGACCTGATATTTGACAAAGCAGGGGCAGCAGGCTTGCTTTATGCCAATGATGAGTTTGATAAAACAGACGAAATCAAAAGAGAACTAGGAATTAGAAACTAATAAACGAAGACTTTTATATACTATGAAAACCGTACTTACAACCCTAATCATTGGACTGTCTACCCTTATGGTGGGTTCCTTATCTGCACAGAAAGTTGGATATATAGATTCGCAAGAACTTATACAGACGATACCAGAAGTAAAGGAAGCCAACTCCAATATAGAGACATTCAGAAATCAGTTGCAGAAGAAAGGCCAGGACATGATTCAGGCTCTGCAAGCCAAGTATGCTGACCTTCAGCAAAAAAGAGATCGAGGAGAATTATCTCCTGTACAACTAGAGCAAGAAGCCGCAAAGCTAAAAACAGAAGAGCAGCAGATTTATCAGTTTGACCAGTCTAGCCAGCAAGAAATTGTCAAAAAAAGTGAAGCATTGCTGGAACCACTCAAAACGAAAATACAAAATGCCATAGATGATGTCGCAGCAGAAAATGGCTACGCTTATATTTTTGATTTTGCTACTGGCTTTGTCTTATATGCTGATCAAGGTACTGATGTAAGTGCCTTGGTAAAAGCAAAATTAGGCTTATAAGCCTGAAATTTTTATAGAATAGATATTTCAACTAAAACAAAACATGAGTAAACTACTAACTATTTTATGCTTTTTATCTTTTACTTCGATGTCAGTTATAGCACAAGATCAAGTAGGAGACATAATAGCATTAGCTGATGTGCCAGAATCGAAAGCACTTGTAGAACAAGCCGAACAGTATACTACTGCTGTAGTAAATTCTGAATTCGAAGCCATAGCAAAGTTGACACATGAAGATATAATCTCAGTAGGTGGTGGAGAAGAGTTTTTGATTATGGATCTTAAAGCAGAGTTAGATGCTCTTGCCGCTCAAGGTTTAGCTTATTCTTCTTCTGAAGTAGGTGCACATCCTGAATTTCTAGAGTCAGAAGGTGAATTGCAAACCATCTTGCCAGTGAAATTCTATCTTATGATGAATTCTAAGAAAGTAGAATCGTGGGTAAATCTATTTGCGACCTCTATAGATGAAGGCGTGACCTGGAAGTTTGTAAATCTGGAAAAATTCGATGAGCCAAGTCTCAGAGAATTTGTAAAAAATGTAAGTCCTGAGTTAGTCTATCCGACAAGATAAAGAAATAACAAATTATCATATAAAATCCCTTTTTAATATATTTGAAAAGGGATTTTTTATTACCCAAAACCCTGCAACGAAAGAATGCTATTAGACGTTTTCCCTTAGTAACCTTTACTGCTATGAAATCTATTCTGTCTTTTCTTCTGATTTTAGCTCACCTTCAATTGTTGTCGCAAGTAAGCTTTGTGAAATCCGCGTTCAATCAAGGCACTTTCGGCTCATTCCAAGACTGCGCTGTAGATATGAATGGGGACCAATTAGATGATATAGTCGCTATAAATAAAGGCCGGTTACAAATTTACTACCAGCAGAATGATGGCAGTTTCACTAACACAATCTTCAATCAAGAATTTACCAATACAGCTGACTGGAGTATCTGTGCTGGCGACATAGATGGTAATGGCTTTAATGACTTAGCTATCGGTGGAATTGAAGCAGTTTCATTTATCTATGCTAATGAAAATGGCTCTGCCTACACAGAAGACGCCAAGCCAGATTATCTTTTTTCGCAAAGAACCTCCTTCGCAGACATCAATAATGATGGGCACTTAGATGCTTTTGTCTGTAGTGACGACAACGAGAACCACCCATTTAGAAATGATGGCTCGGGAAACCTGATCCTGGATTTTGATCTATTGAAATCACCAGAGGAAGTACCAGGTAATTACTCTACAACTTGGACTGATTATGACAATGATGGTGATCTGGACTTACATATTGCTAAATGCGTACAGGGTGGTGGGCCAGATCATGAAGGTCGAATTAATCTATTATTCCAGAACGATGGTGCTGCTAATTTTACAGAGGTAGCAGCAGCAGCCGGATTACAAGATACTGATCAGTCGTGGATTACTTTATTTGAAGACTTTGATAATGATGGCGACTTCGATGCTATCACATTTAATCATGAAGTCCGGAACAGGATTATGGTAAATGATGGGAATGGAGTATTTACAGATGTTGCATTCGACACAGGGATTCCTAGTGGTGCCTTAGGCGCTTTCGAAGCTTTAGCAACAGATTTTGATAACGATGGTAATATGGATATCATCACCGATGTTCCTGCAAGGATTTATTATGGAAATGGTGATATGACTTTTAGAAGGGTAGATACACAAGTACCAGCTAGCGCTCTTGGCGATTTTGATTCAGATGGCTTTATAGATGTATTGCGACGGAATGAGATTTATTACAATCAAGGTAATGCCAATCACTGGCTTAGAGTAAATACAATCGGTACAGAATCTAATCGCAATGGTATTGCTGCACGACTAGAATTATATGGAAGTTGGGGAATGCAGATGCGAGAGGTGAGAGCGACACAGTCATGGAGTCCTATGAGTACTCTGGCAACACATTTCGGCATAGGTAATGCTACTGAGATAGACAGCTTGGTTGTGAGATGGCCATCAGGAAAGGTTACAACACTGTGTTGTCCTGATATAGATCAGGCAATAATTGTTGATGAATCTAATTGCCCTTTTGCTATTCCTAATCTGGTTGTGCAGACTGCGCCTTTGTTATGCGAAGGGGAGTCGGCTCTACTAAGTGCAGACCCAGGTTTTGTTTCTTACGAGTGGTCTACTGGGGAGACGAGCTCTTCCATAGAAGTTTCAGAGACTGGCCTTTACAACCTGACTGTTACTGACGAAAATAGTTGCACGTCATTCACTAACAATGTTCAGATATACAGTATAACAGGAGACTATGAAATTATAGCGCCTGATGGTACTGAATTCTGCGAGGGTCGTTCCAAGACCCTAGAACTGAATGTACCTTTTGATGTAGAATGGTCCAATGGAAGAACTGGCAACATTAATGTCATATTCGAGTCAGGCATCTACTCAGCAACAATAGTATCTGATTGTCCTACCACATCGGACATAGAGCCCATAATGCTTACCGAACACTTATTGGAACCCTTAGTCTTGCAAGATGTTTTTATAGATACTACCGAACAGGGTCCTTATTTGATATCACTTCCGGATGGTCCCAATACTGTGCCGAATGGCGTATTTCTATTCTGGTGGACAGAGGCAGTCGGAGGACAACCACTCTCGGGAAATAATTTTACAATTCAGGATTTGCCTTCTGACTTGACACTGTATGTATCATATTCTAAACTTTTTAATGGAAATCTTGAATGTGCCACGGAGCGGTTTCCATTAAATATCAGACCCATAGGAAGCCAGAATACTATTGTTACCAGTGCTGATCCGTACTTATGTGCAGGAGAAGAAATTCAGCTTATTGCTCCTTCTTCTAATAGTTATGAATGGTCTACAGGAGACCAGACAAATAGTATTACTGTTAGTGAGGCTGGGCTGTATAACGTGACACTTACCGATGTGGATGGTAATCAAGAAGTATTGCCTACCGTCGAGATTTTTGTAACAGCAGCAGCCCCACCTGAAGTAGCAAATGTTACTGTTGCTTCAGGAGAACCTTCTGTTGTTATTGCCTTAGAAGGTAATAATCTGAGTTGGTGGGATGCATCGGAAGGTGGTGCATTGCTTTTTGAAGGCAATGAACTAGAGCACTTTATCAATGAAGATGAGTTTACTTACTACATAGACAATAGAATAGATAATGGCAACAATGAATTTTGTATCTCTGATAGAGTTCCATTAACTGTATTTGTCACTTCTAATGTAACAGGACTAAGTGACGCAGATAAGATTATAATTTATCCTAATCCTAGCAAAGGCCAGTTCATCGTTCAGCTGCAAGAAGTCAATTTGCTCGAACAAATAAGTGTAAGGGATGTAAGTGGCCGTGTTGTATTTACACAGAGAAGGAGTTTTACTGAAGAACTGTCATTGGATTTGGGTGGACTTAAGTCAGGGCTCTATCTTGTAGAGTTTGATTATGCCACAAGCAGGATCACCAAGAAGTTAATCATAACCAAGTAAAGCTGGCTTAATTACCTGCTTAAGTACATACTTCTTTCTTTATCCAACTTTCTGAAGAAAGGATCATTTAGGTCTTTTATAAAGTGGATGGCTTCTCCCGTAGATTTCATCTCTGGTCCTAGTTGCTTGTCCACATTAGGAAACTTATCGAAAGAGAATACAGGAACTTTGATTGCAAATCCTTCCAGCTTCTTTTCTATTTCGAAGTCTTTTATTTTATTATGCCCCAGCATCACCTTAGTAGCAATCTTAAGGAATGGTACCTGATAGGCTTTGGCGATAAATGGTGTCGTTCTAGAAGCTCTTGGATTGGCTTCTATGACATAGACTTTTTCGTCCTTAATGGCGAACTGAATATTTATAAGCCCTTTTGTATTTAGTGCAAGCGCCAGCTTTTTGGTATGGGCGCGCATCTGGTCCACGACAGCTTCAGAAAGAGAATAAGTAGGCAAGACCGCTGAACTGTCACCTGAGTGGACACCTGCGGGTTCTATGTGTTCCATGATTCCCATGATAAGCACCTCTTCTCCATCACAAATAGCATCTACTTCGGCTTCCTTTGCTCTTTCCAAGAATTGATCTATAAGCACCTGGTTATCCGGCATGTGCTTGAAAATACTCAGTACATGTCTTTCCAGTTCATCATCATTGAGTACGATACGCATACGCTGACCACCGAGTACATAGGATGGTCTTACCAACACTGGGTAACTGACTTCATTTGCGATTGCAATAGCCTTATCTATATCGTTACCTACACCATATTTTGGATAAGGAATATTCAGTTCTTTTAGTAAGTCAGAAAAGCGTCCTCTGTCTTCTGCCAGATCCATGCTTTCGTAATCAGTTCCTACTATATTATAACCAGCAGCCTTTATTTTCTTTGCCAGTTTCAAAGCTGTCTGACCACCAAGCTGAATGATTACACCTTCAGGTTTTTCATGGTCGAGAATATCTAAGAGGTGCTCCCAGTATATGGGTTCGAAATACAACTTGTCAGCTACATCAAAATCTGTAGAAACTGTTTCAGGATTACAATTAATCATGATGGATTCGTAGCCAGCTTCTTTCACAGCAAGAACTCCATGTACACAACAATAATCGAACTCTATTCCTTGGCCTATTCTGTTAGGACCAGAACCTAAGATTACAATCTTTTTCTTGTCTGTGCGAATACTTTCATTCTCCTTATCGAAAGTGGAGTAGAAGTAAGGGGTTTGCGCTTCGAACTCAGCGGCACAAGTGTCTACCATCTTATAGGTTCTGACGATCCCAAGTTTTTTTCTATACTTGGTAATGGCTTCCTCATCGATACGCATTAGCCAAGCTATCTGTGCATCAGAGTAACCATTGACCTTGAGTTCTCTAAGGAATGGTTCTGGGATGTCATCAGGAATATTATACTTCTGCAATTGATCTTCCAGATTGACCAATTTTTTTATCTGCTTCAGATACCAAGGATCTATTCTGGTAAGCTTATGGACGGTTTTTAGAGGAACACCTAATCTGATAGCATCCTTGACACGATAGATTCTGTCATCACTGGCATTTTCTAGACGTTCCAGTATGTCTTCAGTCTTTATCCATTCCTTCTTGTCGGCACCCAGGCCTGCTCTGTTGTTTTCCTGTGACTGACAAGCTTTTTGTAAGGCTTCAGTAAATGTTCTACCTATGGCCATCACCTCTCCTACAGATTTCATTTGTAGACCTAGAGTATGATCTGAGCCGTAAAACTTATCGAAGTTCCATCTAGGCATTTTTACGATGACATAGTCTAGAGTGGGCTCGAAGTAAGCAGAAGTAGTCTTGGTTATTTGATTCTTTAGTTCGTCCAGATTGTATCCTAAGGCAAGTTTTGCAGCAATCTTTGCTATCGGATAACCAGTTGCTTTACTTGCCAGTGCTGAAGAGCGGCTTACTCTAGGATTGATCTCTATACAGATTATATGCTCAGTAGCTGGATCTACAGAGAACTGGATATTACAACCTCCAGCAAAATTACCCATGCTTCTCATTAGAAGGATGGCCTGATTCCTCATTTCCTGATATGCTGTATCGGATAAGGTCATGGCAGGAGCAACTGTGATACTGTCTCCTGTATGGATGCCCATAGGATCTAGATTTTCTACCGTACAGATGATGACGACATTGTCGTTGTTATCTCTTAGTAATTCCAGTTCATATTCTTTCCAGCCAAGTACTGCCTTTTCTACAAGGACCTCATGGGTAGGGGAGGCATCCAATCCTCTTCGAAGTGCTTCGTCAAAATCTTTCTCTTCCATCACAAATCCACCCCCTGTTCCTCCTAGAGTATAAGAAGGTCGGATAACCAGTGGAAAGCCTATTTTCTGTGAGGCATCTTTACCTTCTAAGAAAGAATTGGCGATATATGAAGGCGCTACGGATAGGCCTAATTTGATGACATGCTTTCTGAATTCTTCCCGATTTTCTGCTAGTTCTATAGCTTCTAGATCTACACCTATGAGTTTGGTATCGAACTCTTTCCATAGTCCTTGCTTACCTGCTTCTATAGCCAGATTAAGTGCAGTCTGTCCTCCCATTGTCGCCAGTACTGCATCTATCTGTCGCTCTTCCAGAATTTCTCGTAGGCTTTGTACAGTAAGTGGCTTTAGATAGATATAATCCGCAGTAATCTGATCGGTCATGATCGTTGCGGGATTAGAATTAATTAGGCTGACTTCTACACCTTCTTCTCTGAGGGAACGGGAGGCCTGAGTTCCAGAATAATCAAATTCACATGCTTGTCCTATAATGATAGGCCCACTGCCTATTATTAGTACGGACTTTATAGACTTATCTAGTGGCATAGAGTGAGGCTCGTCGATTAGTAAATTGACGGCAAATATAATTTAAATGGTAAAAGTCTATAATATAACTCCCCATTTATAGAGAGCTACAGCAGCGTAATAGTACCAATAATATCAAATGGATTATTAAAGATATCCACATATTGAATTCTATAAGTATAAACCCCTTGCACATGACTACCAAATTGGCTTCTTCCATCCCAGCCGCGCTCTGCATTGGGATCGAAATTTTCTGCTTCATACATAAGATCTCCCCATCTACTATATATTCTAAATGATTGTATTTCTGGTACAGCTATATTTGAACCAATTGTTAGAAATGAATCATCTCCTCCAAGAGAAGGCGAGAAGGTGTTGGGTATATAGACTCTTGCATTAGGGATAAATTCTATAGAACTAGAACATTCATCTGAGTTTTGGCAGTTATCCATAACTGTGAAGATGATGTCTTGGGTATAAGTATTATTGCATTCGAGGTCCAAATCATCTATTTCTATGTTAAATGTCACTTCGAAATCATCTTCTGACACTACCGTCCATCCTTCCGACAGAAAGGAAGTAATAATTTGTAAAGTCTGAGCATCATTACAAATGACCTGAATAGGTGTAGGGCAGGTTATAAATACTTGCTGATTATTCTCAAAAGAAATTCTTGCAACACAATCATCATTCACATTACCGCATTCATCTATAGCGGTAAAAATGACATCCTGTTCCAGCATACAATCAAATGGTTGTACTAGCAGAGCATAATCATTCGAAATAGTAGCTGTATTGCACATGTCTTCAGCTGTAAAACCAGCCAACCACTGACTGATCTGACTATCCAAATTAGGTGTGCCGGTATCTATTGTTGTGGAAGCTGGACAACTGGTTATAGCTGGTTCTTGAGTATCCGCTTGGACTATATTGACAACACATTCTTCAGAAACCTGGCCACAAGCATCAGTAATCATAAAATTTATAGGTTCTGCATTAGTGCAATCTACGCCTAATGATCCTGGCCTGAAATCTGAACTGACGTCTAGTGTCATGCCATTGTTATCCATACCTGTAAAGCTGTCTATCCATAATTGGATACTATCTAGGTTGTTTGTATCTCCACATTCCACTTCGATGCGGTCTTGGCAGTCTATGATAGGGATTGCCTTATTTACTATTATAGTTGCAAAACAAGTATCCCTCATGCCACAAGCATCTTCTGCATAGAACTCCACATCTATTTCTTCAGGAGAATTGCAAAAGACTGACGGTACCATTATTCCATTCTGTATACTTGGTATAGCCATAGAACAATTGTCAGTAGGGGTAAAGCTGTCTAGCCAGTCTTGCATTTTTTGTGGCCCATCTGGATCAGTAGTATTGATAGTCAGTAAGTCTGGGCACACTGCGTCAGGTGCAGTTGTGTCTTCTACTATAATAACCGAACTACAAGTATCCATGATGTTGCAAGCATCCTCTATAGTGAAGAGTACTCTGACGCTTCCATCACAGTTGATAGACGTAACATCAGCTATGTCAAAATTAAATTCTGGAATAAGTGGATCGTTATTGGCATCAGCGCCTTCTACACCTTCTATCCAATCTGCAATAATATCCGTTGTATTAGGATCCCCACATTCGATTACTCTATTGGGAGGGCAACTAATTACTGGTACTTGGTCTGTGGTTACAGTGAGTATAGATGTACAATTGCTGATATTTCCACAGCCATCGCCTACAGTAAAGGTTACAGGTACTGGCAGCTCACTGACACAATTAGCTAGTGAAGTCACTTGCGTATAATCATCCCCAAAATTTAGGAGAGCTATACAGTCATCATCACCATCTATTTCTAGCAGCCAACTGTCCACATTTGCGTCAAAGTTTGGATCTTCTAATACAAAGGAGGTATCCTGAGGACAATTAGGTACTGGCCTCTGAGTATCTGTTATGGTCAAAGTCAGCATGCATGACTGACCTACGCCACACTGATCTGATAATTCAAAGAAAACTGGTGTAGATCCACTGCATTGCAGCAAACTCGGATCGTCTGGATCTATGCTAGGTACCGTAGGAAATGGATTGTTATTAAGATCCACGGCTGTAACCTGAGCCATCCATTGCTGTATGTCGTCATTCATGGTCATAGAACCACATTCTAACTCTAAATCATTGGTTCCGGGGACACAATTTATAAAGGAGGTAGTGATGTTGTTTTGAATGAATATTTCTCCTTGGCAATTTGATATCAGTCCACAATTGTCCTCTACTCTTATGTCAAGGTTGTACTGAATCTCATCGCAATCAAAACCAGCCAATAGATTCTGATCAAAGTCTGAAGTTGTGGTAAAATCATTACAATCTATAACAGGAATAAGCTCTAGCCAAGTCAAGAATTTTGGAATCTTGGTAGTGTCTCCTGCCAGTAGATTAAGTGGGGTAGTAGGGCAGTCCACCTCAGGTGCTGTAGTATCCAGAATTTGAATATTGCTTACACAAGATGATGGTGTGCCACAACCGTCTGCCGTCTCAAACAATATTTGTATAGGCAGATTACATCTGGCTTCTATCATGTCTGGCATGAAATTGTTGGTCACCAATGGCGATAAATCATTGGTGTCGTTATCTATTGCAGTCACATTAAGCAGCCAATCATCTATCTGACCTAGCAAGTTGTCTTCACCACATTCTAGAATAAGATTGGGTGGGCAAGAAATATCTGGCCCTTGTGTATTGAAATTTATTAAGCCAATGCATGAACTTTCATTCAAGCAAGGATCCACAACAGTAAAGGTCATGCTCAGCTGGTCAGTTCTGTTACAGAAATCAATATTGTCCAATGGTGGATCTGTAAAGAACTGAGGTGTTCTACATCCATTATCATCGAATTCCGCAGTGGCTATCCAGTCTGCAACGTCCTGATCTATGGTTGTACTGTTAGAATTTATGGTCAGTTGGCTAAGCGGGCAGATTATGTTTGGTGACTGACTATCCTGTATTGTAATAGATGTTTCGCAAAAATCAGTTCTAGAACAATTTGAGTCATTAACTGTAAAGGTTACCATTGTTTCCTGAAGACAGGTTTCGAGAGTAATATTTGCTATGTTAAGTGTATTAGTCGATTGTATGGCTATCCCCACAAAATTGGTGCTGACCACCGTTTGCTCCCATCTTTCGATACTGTCGAGTATGCCGGGTTCACCGCATTCAAAAACAATTCTAGGTGGGCAAGTTATAACAGGATTTTTATCTGTAATCAGAGTAAGATTGGCTTGACACCTCGGACTTTCATTGCCACATTCATCACTCGCAAAAAATGTTATAGGGTTAGATAAGGTGTCTGCGCAACCTTGGAAGGCATAAGCATCAAAAAAGTTAGTTGCTCTTGCACTGCAATTATCAAGTGGTATCGCTGATCCTAACCAAGTCGTAATGTCTGGAAGAATGTCGTCAAAGGTACCAGTGAAAGTAATGTCAGCTGGACAAGTAATAGTAGGAATGACATCATCAGTTATAGTAAGACTCGCCATATCTGAGACGATAACACCACAGTCGTTTTCATAGGTAAAGAGAACATCTATGACAACATCACAGGATAATAATCGAGGATCTGTAAAATCTAAACCTGCAGATACATTAGGAAAAACCTGGCCTAGACTGCTCATTCCCACAGCAGTAGAAATCCACTGGGAAAGTACACCTGTATTTATTGGGTTTTCGCACTGAATGGTCGTGTCATTTGGAAATGAAGAGAAGCCGTAGGTGACATTATCTAAAATGACAAGATCTACTTCGCAGGTGCTTACAGCTGTCTCATCACAAAGGTCGTCTGCAGAAAAAACAATTGTTGTATCTATAGTTCCACAACTGAAACTTAGCCAATTTGGATTGAAAGTACTGTTCTGTGTAAAATTTGGATTGCACTGATCGCTAGCTGAAAATCGTCCCAACCATTCATTGACAACGGTAGTGAGATTAGGGTCATCAGCATTAAATAGCGTATCAGAAGGACAACTGATAATATTGGGGCTCTCAGTATCTCGTATCTGAATACCTGACATTTCAGTGGTCGTTCTTCCACAAAAATCTCTTGCAGTAAAAGTAACGGGAAAATTCTCGTCACAATTTACTTCTAATACTAAAGAGGGATTAAAGTTGGTCGTAATATCATTACTACCAAGGGTGAAGCCTCTGAAGTCTATAGCGCTGGCTTGTGCAGACCAGTTGTTGAGTGCATTTTCTATGTCCACCATGCCACATTCTAGCATCAGAGAATCAGGTACAAAGGTTATAGTAGGCCCTTGCTCATTGATAATTTCTACAGTAAAACTGCACTGGTCACTATTGGTGGGACAAGGTTCTTCGGCAGTAATCGTAATGATAAGTTGCTGAGGAACACAACTAGCAAAGTCCACACTGTCTATTCCGAAGTCATTACTTATAAGAGGTGGACTACAGCCGAAGGTAAGGTCATACTCCTCTATTATAGAATCTATTTTCATCTCCAACCGGTCGTCACCTAAGTCTAGCGGACTGGCCACAGAAGGACAAGTAAGTACAGCAGGTACTTCATCCCTTACGCAGAAAAAACTTATATCTTCATCTTTATCGTCCTTATCACCTAGAGTTAAGCACTTATCATGACAAGGACCAAATATGGTGATTAATGGTCGCACAAACATCTCCTCGCCACAGCCTGCGCCGCCATTACAATTCTGCTCGACTGCAAGGGCAGGATCAGCATCTGGCTGATATATAGCTCGGACATCATTGTTGCAGTTTAGAAATTTGGTGAAACTGAGACTGTCCTTGAAAACCTGAAAGAGACTATCTACATTATCTTCGCAGCTGATTTCCACATCCTGTGCATCTCCTAAGAAATGCGCTGGGATAAACTCAGTATGAAAGGTATCCCTACAAGTGGGCCTATTGCCAGTAAATTCTGATCTGAGAGAATAGATTCTTTCTATGAAAAATGAGTCCTGACAATCTTCAGGATGATGAGGATTATCATTTGCGGTAACACTAATTCTTCCGCAATTGCCAGTAGTGCTGACACTGAAGCCAAGACTCTCAAAAGCTAAGACATCTTCATTTCCAGTAGCTTCAATACCAATAAATTCTGGTCTAATCTCTTCTATTTCACAGGCACATTCTACCTTGGGTGGGGTAGGTCTGCATGTTACACTAATCATGCACTGCCCATATAGCTCAGATATATGAGTGCCTAATATCAAGGCAAATAGAATAAATAGTCTCATGATGGATTATAAAGTACTTATGTACTTACATGATTCAATCAATAATTGAACCAAGTATTACACAAAATTAACATATGAATCGGATTTAGGAATCGCAGTCTGATTGGGGAATTGTCAGAACAGCGAAGTTAGAGTAAAACCTATTCCTTATAACGTATTCGACCGCAAAATTGTGTCGTTGAACCACTAATTATTGATATTTTAAGACAACCCAAAATGGTCTTGGATTTTCAATAATTCGCTTGAATAATTAATTAATAGAATAATAATTGGCGATTCTGAGGAAATTGCCTTTTTATCTTTTAAGAACTTGGACAGTACCCACTTCCTCTACTTCTGAGCCGAAAATGTCATTAAATACAAAGTAGTAGGTAAAAACATCATTTTCTACCATTTTTCCTCTGAATATACCATCCCATCCTTCATTATCGTCATTGGGTAAGAAATCATAGTTTTCAAATACTTTATTCCCCCAACGATCATAAATCTGTAGTGACTTGACGCTTTCTATAGAGCCATTGGTAAAACCTGTAAATCTATCATTCAGTCCATCTCTGTCTGGAGAAAACACATTAGGAATATAAATTCGAGGTTCTGGAACCAATTGTACGGCTGTGAAACATTCAGCAGATTGACCACAACTGTCATCAGCAAATGCACTAATGTCTATGATTGACATTTCCTCGCAAAGCGCCTCGATACTTTCTTCATCATAGAGTATCGTTTGTTCGAAAGTGTTCGATGTAGATAGGACCATTATAGAGTTGATAAATGCTTGGACCTCCCTGTTTAGGTTAGGATCAGAACAATTAATCCTCATAGGCTCAGGACAAATTATACTTAGAGCTGAATTGTTTTCTATAGTCAAGGTCCTTTCGCAGGTAGATGTATTATCGCAAATATCAATTGCCTCAAATACAACTGGAATACTCTCTGAACAAAGATCTTCTGAAAAGTTTAGCATTAAGTCAGAAGTAATATTATTAGTGTTGCAATCAGAGGCATTAGCACTCTCTAACCAATTAAGAACTTGTGCTTCTACATCAACACCGTCTTCCATAATAATATCAAGATTATCTGGGCAGTTTATTTCTGGTGCCTGTGTATCAGAGACTATAATACTAGATGTACAATTACTATTAAGTGAACAGTCGCTTATTACTGAGAAATTTACCTCAAAGATTTCATCGCAAGTTGCACCTGAAAAATCACTAGGCAGGTCTATTTCTAATGCATCAGATCCTGTGTTTGCTCTCATCTCATCTAACCACGTTTGCAAGGTGTCTTCAAAGTCAGTAGCTATACATTCCACTACCAAATCAGATGGACAGCTGAGAGCAGGTGCTGCCAAGTCTATCTCTATTGTAGCATTGCAATCAGAGCGAAGCCCACAATTATCTTCTGTCTGAAATAATACAGGTATATCAGACAGATTACAAGGATCCGAAAAATCAGCAGTTAAGTCATCTGTAACCAATAGGGTGGTTGTACAATTGTCTGTAGCTGATGCTTCCGCTTTCCATTCTTCAATCTTTTGACTCAGAGTACTGTCTACGGATGTAATTACCAGATTAGAAGGACAGAAAATAGCTGGACTTTCATCATCGATGATAGTATAGGTGGCACTACTTTCCACTATATTTCCACAACCATCCTCTATAATAAAGCTTACTGTAGAGAAAGCGCCACAAGTCTCATCTATGTCTGGGTTTGCTGGGTTCATAGTGAATATCAGCGGATCTGAGCAAGCCTCATATTGCATGCCTCCTAAGTCTTCTAGCCATTGCTGAAACTCTGCTTGTATATCGGCATTGCACTTACTATTTCCGTCTATGGCACTAGACACCAGGCTGGCAGGCACAAAATTGTCCACTGTAAACTCTTGTAAACAACTCACAGAACTATGGCTGTCTTCAATTATATATTCCCTAGTCACAGTTAGCGCACTCTGCGAGCAATCTGTAGGATTATTAGAACTATCATTTATAATAACACTAAGGTCACCACAGCCAGTCGCGATAAGATCTATACCCAATAGAGCAAGCTCTTCTATAGTTTCATCCTTGCTTAGATTAGTTGTAAAGACAGTAGGTATTTCTGGTAATGCGTTGGCGCATTGCATGTTTTCATCTACTAGTGAACAACTCAGATCTAGTACACAACAAAGGTCAAAAGTGATACTGTCTAAAATGAAACAGCCTAAGGCATCTGTAAGCGTAAGATGATAGGTTCCAGGAATAACTGAAGTGAGTTCACTATCAGAATATGTACTATTGTTAGGACCTTCCCATTGATAAGAGTAGGGCCGTATGCCTCCATTTACCTCAGGTACTATTTGTATTCTATTTACACCAGCTATACAATCTCCTACAAGATTCATTGTAGGATTTGGTGCATTTCCTATTTGTGCAGACTTTTTTACTCTGCAATCACCATCTGTAACGACAACTAGGTAGTCTCCACTACTTAATCCACTAAAAACATTTGAATCTTGAAAGGTAAGTCCGTTGTCATGGGAATAGGTAAGGCCAGCAGTGTTTCCTGGAACATGCACAGTAAGCTGTCCATTAGAAAGTTCACAAGTCTCTTGGACCAAAGTGAAACTATCTATTACAATCGAGTCATTGGCATAGGTGGAAATGCTTAGGAGGCAATAGAACATTGCCATGCAAAATATATTTTGCGAACGCATTGAGTTATTTAAAGGTGTTATTAACGAGTCTTCTCACCAGCTAGACAACTCATAGTTTTATTACCCCTATGAGTAGAATGTTAAATTTTTTACGATGACCAGATTTTAGATATTTCTTAACGAATCGAGGAAAAAGGAATATAATAACCACTTTTTTCTAACACAAGTAGCCTTTCTTGTGCATAATTGATGAAAGCCGAATCTTAATATATATCAGATTTGGTTATATCTTAGCTGCCAAGCCATGATTATATGAGTTTCGTAGTATCTGCTAGAAAATATCGACCCCAAAATTTCGACGAGCTTATAGGTCAAGATCATATAGCTACTACCCTTAGAAATGCCATTAAAAATGACAAACTTGCCCATGCATTTCTATTTTCTGGTCCAAGAGGCGTAGGCAAAACAACCTCGGCGAGAATCCTTGCTCGAGTACTTAACTGTCAGAACTTAAGTCCAGAATTTCATGCTTGTGGTGAATGTGGGGCCTGTACTTCTTTCAATGATAATGCCTCTTTTAATATTTTCGAGCTAGATGCAGCTTCTAATAATAGTGTGGATCATATAAGATCTCTCAATGATCAAGTCAGGTTCCAGCCACAACAAGGATCCTACAAGATCTATATCATAGATGAGGTACATATGCTCTCACAGGCTGCTTTCAATGCTTTTCTGAAGACTTTGGAAGAGCCACCGCCCTATGCAAAGTTTATACTTGCTACTACAGAAAAACACAAGATAATTCCGACTATCCTATCTCGATGTCAGATTTTTGATTTTAGAAGGATTCAGGTAAAGGATATTGTTACCCAGATAAGAGAGATTGCTAAAAAGGAGCAAAGAGAGTTTGATGAAGAAGCCTTGCATCTCATAGGTCAGAAAGCAGATGGAGCCATGAGAGATGCTTTATCTATCTACGATAAGATAGTCAGTACTATTGAGGGACCTATAAGTTATAAGGATGTAGCCAGTAACCTGAATGTACTAGACCATGACTACTACTTTGAGATTGTAGATGCAGCTATAAAGGAAGACTTTCCAGCTATAATGCTGAAGTTTGATGAAATTGTTCGGAATGGTTTTGAGGTGGAACAATTTACTCTGGGCTTGTTAGGTCATTTAAGACAATTGCTTTTGGTAAAGGATATCCAGACTGCAAAACTTATGGAGATAAGCGAAAGTCTGATGCAACGCTACGAGAATCAAGCCCTTTTGGCCAGTTCATCTTTTTTGCTTTCCTCACTTTCTATAGTCGAAAAGGCAGATTTAAACCTAGTCAGATCCCAGAATAAGAGACTGACGATGGAAATAGGTCTCAGTAAGATGGCTTACATGAACAGGGTTGTAGAAAAAAAAAGTCTAGCTAAGTCAAGGGCAGAAAAACCGCAACAAACGCCTCAGTCTGCAACTGTCAGTTCAGTAAATTTTAAAAACACAATCGACTCTAAGGTTAGTAAGACAAAGCCTATTGACCAAAAAGAGTCTCAAGAACACGTTAAAGAAAAGGTAAAAAAAACTGAGACTCGAGCCACGGTAAAAAAGAAATATTTATCTCTGACACCTAGTATTTCTGCGGATATAGACCAGTTGGTAGCAGAAATTGCAGAGGAAGAAACTGTTAAGAAAAATACTGTTAGCCCCTTTACTGTAAAATATATTACATCAATTCTTCAAGAATGGAAGAACAAGTCTAAGTATAATTCGTTTAAAACTGCAATAGACAATACTAAGGTAGAATTGAGCGGTGATCAGCTGAAGATTTTGACACCAACTGAGATATACCTTGAGATGTTAAAGCAGGATTTAAAACTTATTGAAGAAATTAGAAATAGATACCCTGCAAGAGAATTAGAAATTTTATTTAGAGTCGAATTAAGTGCCTTCCCCGACTATAAAGTACCAGAAAAGACTAAGGTCTTGTCTACTATCGAAAAGATAGAATTGTTTAAAAAAACAAATCAAGATTTTGGACCTTTCTATGATAAGTTTAGATTAAAACCACAATAAATACACCATTATGAAAGATAATTCAATATGGTATTTGGAAAACTTAGACGTCGGTAAAATTTTATGTCCAGGCAAATTTGGCGAGCACCAGAAAACGGATCACCTAAAACTTGTAAAAAAAGGAGACTACGTCTATTTGCCTGAAGACAAAAGCGATCTTATCTACTTCCTTGTAGAGGGAAGGATAAAAATCGGATCGTCTTCAGATGATGGCAAAGAAATTATAAAAGCTATTCTTAGCCCTGGCGAAGTATTCGGTGAGCTATCCTTGGTTGGAGAAACTAAGAGGAGAGATTATGCTATAGCTGTAGAAGAAGCCAAACTTTGCACCATAGAGTCCAATAGCCTCAATACTCTGATCAAGGATCATGGTAGTCTCAGCATGTTTTTCATGAAGATGATGGGCTCCAAAGTCCTAGAAATGGAAAACAGACTGGAGTCACTAGTCTTTAAAGATTCCAGAAGTAGGATTGTAGAGTTTATTCAGGAACTGGTCAAGAAGAGAGGTCAAAGAGTAGGTTATGAATGGGTAGTGAGGAATTTCATAACGCATCAGGAAATAGCCAACCTAACAGCTACTTCAAGACAGACTGTAACCACGGTCCTTAATGAATTAAGGTCTGCGGATATATTAACATTCAACAGAAAACGCTTACTTGTGAGAGATTTAGAAAAACTCACAGCTGAAATAAAATAAGTGTACAAAACCTTCTTGAAACCCCTGCTTTTCTTACTTCCAGCAGAGCGGGCTCATAAGTTGACGTCTACGTTGTTTAGAATACTTCTTGCTCTTCCAATCGTAGGAAGTATGGTCAGAAGCATTTATTCTTGGGACCACCCCTCATTGGAAAAAGAAGTACTAGGTATAAAATTCCCTAACCCTGTAGGTCTTGCTGCCGGATTTGATAAAGATGGCAAGTATTATAAAAGTATGGCTGCGCTGGGTTTTGGTTTTGTTGAAATCGGCACAGTGACTCCGGTAGGTCAGTCTGGGAATCCACAACCCAGATTATTCAGACTACCCAAAGACCAAGGCTTAATAAACAGGATGGGTTTTAACAATGAAGGCGTAGATGCCATGGTTGCTCGTTTAGAAAAATACGGCAAGAAAGGACTTATCGTAGGAGGTAATATCGGAAAGAATAAGGTCACTCCAAATGAACAAGCCATAGACGATTACGAGCAATGTTTTCACAAGTTGTATCATCTGGTAGACTATTTTGTGGTCAATGTCAGCTCTCCCAATACTCCTGATCTCAGATCCTTGCAAGACAAAGAACCGCTGACGCGACTATTGGCCCATATAATGAATCTAAGGGCTACCAAAGAAAGAAAAGTACCAGTGCTTCTTAAGATAGCTCCAGACCTCAATGAAGCTCAGATAGATGATGTCCTTGATATATTAGAATCACAGAAAGTAGATGGTATTATAGCAACAAATACTACTATCTCTAGAGAAGGCCTACAAACTCCAGCTGATACTATCAAGGAAATAGGTAATGGCGGCCTTAGTGGATTGCCAGTAAGGAAAAGATCCTTAGAAGTGGTCCGATATATAAGAACGAAAAGCCCACAACTCACGATCATAGGCGTCGGTGGAATCACGGAGCCCCAGCATGCTATAGATATGCTGAAAGCAGGTGCAGATTTGGTCCAAGTCTACTCTGGAATGGTCTATTCTGGCCCTTCATTAGTCAAGGCAATAAAAAAGCAGTTGGTAAAGGCTGAAGCTTAGTCCTTATCAGTTAGGCCATTCGTTTGGGGCAGATGCTGAATTTCACATAAATGTTTTGGGTATTTTTCAGATACTTTTTCTCATGTTATCATAGACATTCTCTATATGATTCATCTATAAGCAAGCAGTTATCAAGGCTTAATAGATAAGGAAAAATGACCATGCCATAACTACCTCAAAATCATCTAATTACAAGGTGTAGACTTCATATATTACATTATTGTTATGGTATCCTATTTGGTATCTAACAAGCATACTTATTACTTATACTCAATGCATTACTCATTTACTAACCAAAACCGACTTTATCATGATTCGTGATGGCGATCAAAATGTGCTCACAGATCTAAGATTCTGGTTGGTGTTACTTTTTTCTGTTATGCTTATTAGTTTCTTAATTATGAGTTACCCAAGCTAGAAAAAGACAAACAAACACCTTTTTTATTGAGGTTATCAGAATTTGACGATTTTGATAACCTCATCCTTTTTTATACCAGAATGTCTCTGAAATTAAGAATTAGATTCTTTCTTTATTTTGAGACTCATATCAAGGGAGCCGGCGGAATGCGTCAGTGCACCTACAGAGATGTAGTCCACACCTGTTTCTGCTATAGCTCTAACAGTCTTAAGATTGACACCACCAGAGGCCTCCGCTTCAAAACGCTTATCAATAATTTTTACAGCTTTTCTAAGTGTTTCCAAGTCAAAATTATCCAACATGATCCTGGTAATGCCACCTATAGACAGTACCTCTTCTAACTCTTGCAAGTTTCTTGTTTCTACCGTAATACCTAATTCTTTGTTATTATCTACTAGATAAGCTTGTACTTTCTGTATAGCTTTTACAATGCCTCCAGACGCATCTACATGGTTGTCTTTGATCATTATCCAATCATACAGTCCGTCTCTGTAGTTTGTACAACCGCCTACTCTGACAGCCCATTTTTCCAGAAATCTCATAAGAGGTGTCGTCTTTCTAGTATCTAGGATAGTGACAGGCAAGTCTTCTACCAATTCTGCAAATTTTCGAGCCATACTGGCAACACCACTCAGTCTTTGCATGGTATTCAGTACCAGACGTTCTCCCATGAGCAATTTTTGCGAACCAGTGGTGATTTCGAAGGCGATATCGCCATGACTGACCTTAGTGCCATCTGTAATCTTCCTATCAAAGGTGCATTCAGGATCCAACTTTTTAAACACGTACTCCGCGAAGTCAATGCCAGCGATAATGCCTTCGTCTTTAACCAATAATTTAGCAGTGTCCGTAGCCGCAGGATCTATACAAGCTAATGAGGTATGGTCCCCATCTTTTACATCTTCTCTGAGTGAAGCAGCTATAAATGCTTCTAATAATGACAATTTAATTCCCTCCAAAGTCTACCATTCATTAAGTGAACAAATAAAATAGTTGTAAGCCTTTTGTATTCTGAAGATTACAAATGAAAAATAAATATATACAAACAATATTTATTTGGAACCAAAAATGTCAAAGCTGCCACCTATGAGATCAAAGAATAGTCTGTCGTACTCAGGACTACAGGTATTATGGATGGCCTTTTAACCAAGCGTCGAGTGGTCAGTTTTTTGTTTTTTGTTTAATTTTCTATTGATTTATTTTTAACTGTATAATACCCGATGAAATTTTTTCCAAGCCTTCTATTTGTAATTTCTTTCGCCATAGTGGCTGTCAATACTGATGCGCAATCCAAAAGGACGCTACTTATGGAAGAGTTTACTCAGGCCTCCTGTGCCCCTTGCGAAAGGACGACACCAGCCCTGAACCAGATCCTGGAAAACAATGTAGGTGACATGGTACAAATCAGATATCATGCAAGCACCCCTGGGATAGACCCTATGAATGCGGATAATCCACAAGATGTACAAACTAGAGCTAACTATTACGGCATAGTAGGTATTCCTAATGTCCAGCTGGATGGTGCAAAGACGGTTGGAAACAGCAGTGTCTTCGAGCTGGTAACGCAAGATGAAATAGATCAGAGAACTGCTGTAGATTCTCCGATATTGGTTACTGTAGAGCATGAACTTTCAGCTGACTTGGCTAAGGTAAGTACTACTATAGTTGTTATAAATGAAGGTCAGACTGACTATCCTGGTGGCACCCTCAGAGCGGTTCTGACTGAAGAAGAGGTCGTTTGGGATCAGCCACCTGGCAGTACCTTTCTTACGGAATTCGAAGCTGTGATGAAATCTTTTTTGATGGGTGCAGCAGGCATTAGTACAGGTGCTATAGAAGCAGGCTCTTCCAGAGAATTTGTTATAAGTGAGTCTGTAATTCCCTTTACAGTATATGATTCAAGGACACTGGGAGTTGTGGCCTTTGTACAAGATGACAGCACCCAAGAAATACATAATGCCGCGTACTCAGAGCCCAACTTAGCAACGGGAGCTATAGCAGACTTGGCAATAACCAGTTACAATACTGACAACCCCTCGATATGTATAAAAGAATATACACCGAGCATAGAAGTTAATAATAGCTCTGATGTAACGGTATCATCCATTACCGCTAACCTATTCATAGATGGTCAGCTGGAGCAGACTGTAACGGAAAATCAAACCTTAGTCGGAGGGGCATCTGCACAGATAGATTTCTCACCAGTCAGTTTGCCTGACTATACTTCACATGTACATTATACCTTATCCGTAGCTGGTGGAGACCTGAGAACGCATGACAATCTGAGCTCTACTTTGGCCTTTGAAAATTTGAGTTCTGAACTTGTAAGTGGTTATGATATAGACTTTGAAGATGTTGCCACAGGACAGATCGCTGACAATCTATTAGTAAGTAATATACCTACCACTGTCGTAGTTATCAATGGAGAAGAAATCCTGCAGGATCCTTTCGGGGCCTATGCGGAATCAGAGTCTTCACTGAGAGTAGACTTTACTGCGTGGAATACATTGATTTTTGAGCCAGAAGGCACAATGACCTTCGGAGACAAAATTCTGCTTCCACAAGGTGCAATTATGACTTTTGATTATGCTTCTGCTACTTTTAGACAGTCACAGGACAGGATGGAAGTTCAGATTTCTACCGACTGTGGAGAGACTTATCAGACTCTATGGGACAAGTCTGGCAGTGAACTAGCGACAGGACCAGATCAACTCACAGATTTTATTCCAGAACCAGACCAGTGGGCTTCTGAGCTTATAGACTTGCAAGATTTTGCTGGGCAAGAGGTCATTATTAGATATTTTTTCACCTCTGGTTGGGGGAACATGCTTTACTTAGATAACATAGAGATAGATGGTCTGGTGTCCGTAGAGGAACTAAGTGAAACTGAATCTCTCCTCTTATTTCCAAATCCTGCCTCTGAGCAGATAACTATGACTCTGGAACTCGAAGAAGCAGAGTCAGCTAACTACAGCCTACTTAATGCTATCGGACAAGTAGTAAAGCATGGCACCTTAGCTACAGATAAAGTTCATCATCATTCTATTTCATTGGGTAAGATCGAAGCAGGTCCTTACTTGTTGAAATTAGAAATAGGCGATAGACAAGTCCTGAGGCAGCTCAGTATTGTAAAATAGTATTGGTGTCAATCTATTTCTTGGCTCTGTCATTAATGAAGGTGACTATTATAAATAAGGTGACATTATAAGGCAGTATCACTTAACTTTGGACATATAATAATTACTTACATATGTATATTCAGAAACTTTTTCTGTCTTTATTCTTCCTTCTAGTTGTTAGCTTTTCATCTGCTCAGGATACACTTCTGTTTCAGAATTTTCAACAACAAAATCTAGGCACTTTTCAGACTGTAGATGTCGATATGGAATTCCTGTCATCGGAGTTTGTAGGCCTAATAGGGGCTTTCAATATAATTCCAGTTAGTGGACCAGATGATTTTCGAGCATTAGGAGTATCTACTTTCTTGGATGCTGATGCACCTGCTGACAACTGGCTTATCTCACCGCTTATAACCATACCTGCACCTGGCACCGTACTGCAATGGAAAGCCTCGTCTTTATCAGGTGAAGCGGATAAGTTGGAGGATTACAGAGTGCTTATTTCTGAAGGTGGATCAGGGACAGATGAATTTACGACTATTGCATTCGAACAGTTAGCCGAGAACTCTACTCAGACGGAAAGAAGTTTGGATCTCAGTGCTTATGCAGGACAAGAAATAAGATTTGCGTTTAACCAGATAGGTGTAGATAATTTTGCACTTACCATAGATGATATACTAGTCACAACACCTAGTTCTACAACTTCTGCAGAGCTGATCAGCATAGTAGGTGAGCGGTATCAAGACCTCAATGACAGGCTGCTGGAATTAGAGATATTCAATGCCGGCTCTGATCTTATAATGAGTCTCACCATTGCTGGAGATATAAACGGGCAAGTAGGAGAAACAGTCTTTGATAACTTAGCTATACAGCCACAAGAAACCGCTTTTATTCCCTTTGCAGACCTGTTTCCTTTTGCAGCAGACCGGTATGATATTTCTGCGATAATCACCCAAGTAAATGGAATGCCAGTAGATGAGCAGTCAGTAAATAAAAGAATCTTCTTGGTGGAAAACCCGCCACTAAAAACCTTTGTGTACGAAGAAGCTACGAGCACAGCTTGCGGATGGTGTCCTGAAGGCATCGTCTGGAAAGAAATTATGGAACTAAAATATCTAGATGAGGTTATCAATATTTCTTCGCATTCTAATGACCCAATGGTCAATATTCCTTATGATCTAGGACTACAAAATCAAGCAGGATTCATGGGCTTTCCGTCAGCATTTGTCGGCCGTCAGAGGCATCTGAGCCATCCTGAGGTAGAACCCTATTTTCTAGACGAGTTTAGAAGAATAGCTCCTCTGAGTATGGAACTTGATTTCAGTTATGATGAAGAGACCAGGGCTCTAGGTGTGCTGGTCAGCTCAGAGGCACATACTGCACTAAGTAGCGAAACGCATCGATACAGCTTTATGATTCTGGAGGATAACATTACTGGAGATTCAGATGATTTTGCTCAGGCAAACAATTTCAGTTTTGAGGTAGCAAATGTGGATCTGTCTGGAGTAGATGGTGTCAACTGGAGTGAACTTAGTAATCCTGTTCCAGCTGCTAGTAGTGTCTATAATGATGTTGTAAGAGAACTTTTCGGGGCCTATGATGGAATTATAAATTCTATAGACGATCTAAATGCCGGCGAAATCAATACTTATGAGGTGAATTATGTGTTGCCATCATTTTTTGATGAGCAAGAAATAACGCTGGTTGCCTTGGCCTTGGACATAGAGACAGGTGAGATTGTTCATGCTGTGGAGAGTCAGTTGGATTTGGATTCTAAGACTATAGAGACTTATAATCCAATCTCGAAGGTTGATATTTTTCCAAATCCTGCCGTATCCGAGACAAATATTGACCTAGTAAGTACAGAGAGTACCGATATACACTTAGAACTGATTAATTCCCTAGGTAATTCTGTATTGATAGAAAAACACAGAATTATAGTTGGTCAAAACAGACTTAGGCTGCCAGTAAATGATTTAGTGGATGGAATGTACCAAATTATAATTCGAAACAACAAGGCGTTGATTACCAAGCCTTTAGTCGTAATTAGACAATAGATTGTAAGTGAGCAGACAGAATTAAAAGTTGGTGTTGAACTTATTGCGACTTTCTTTGATATTAACGTTTCTTTCAGAAACTAAAATGCCTTAATTTCTTTATATTTGTGTAAATGAGAAGGCTTATGAGGAACATTTTACTTTTTTCTATTTTACTTTTTGCTACAAGTGGCTTTTCTCAGCTTGTGCTAGAGTCTGTGGGCGCTATGGAAGGCGTTGTTACAGATGAGGAAATAGAATACACTTTTACAGTAACAAATTCAGGTACAGAGAACGAAAGCTTCTCTTGGCAGTTGGATCGCGATAGTGCTCCAGCTGAATGGTCGTTTACAGTTTGTGATGCAGTTATCTGCTATTCAGAAGGACAAGAAAGTTCTATCTGCGGTGATCCTCAGTTTGTCAATGTTCTTGCACCAGGAGAGTCTATCTCATGGTTTAAAGTTGGAGTTCATCCTAATGGACTGAATGGTACTCATTCCGTAAACTTTTTCATAATTAGAGATTGTGGAAATATAGAGCCTGAAAATGTGGTAAGTTCTGTAGAAGTGACATTTAATGTATCTCAAGGAACCAGCTCAGTAGACTCTGAAGAAGCGTTGACTGACGATATACTTCTTTATCCTAATCCTACCATAGATGAGTTCAAAGTAAAGAACGACGTAGGTGTAAAAAGCTTAGCAATCTACAATATCGTAGGCAAGAAAGTAATGACTACAGCTCATAAGACTGGACAGTCTCACGATGTATCTGGCTTAGAAAAGGGTATCTATCTAGTAAGAATGTTAGATTCTTCTAACCAATCTATGAAAGTTATCAGACTAACTAAGGAATAGTTAGCGTAAGAAATATATTTTAAAAGGAGTGCAGAAACTGCACTCCTTTTTTTATGCTCCTTAGTAAAGCTTATTTCGTAGCTCTATAGTTTTATGATTCTTATACCAGAGCCATCAGTTTCAGAACGTAATATGTAGATGCCAGCATCTAGTTCTGTAAGGCTTATAGACTGTACACCTTCTGCAATTGCTTTGAGCTTATTGCCATATAAGTCGTATAAGTTATAGCTACCATCACTTCTAGATAATCGGACATGATCTAAAGTAGGGTTTGGATAAAATTGTGGAGATTCTGACCCTATTTCTTCATTAGAGGATACTAGCTTGCAGAAATCAGTAGACCAGTCTACATCTTGCCAAGTTTGCCATATATCTAATGAAACACCTCCGCCAGGGACTCTCCATAGAGAGGTTTCTGGTCCCGACGCCATCAGAAACTCCTCTATAAGATCTGAAGTCATGTCTGGTGTCGTTGTAGAAGCTATGTGGTGTATAGGCTTAGTCGCTCCAAGAAATCTATACTCCACATTGCCTTCCTCTATCCAATAAGATATATTGTCTATAAAGTTCTGTCCCCATAATTCCACATAAGTTTGAGGCATGAAGGCATCTACATAGGGGTCTATGCTAGAGATGCTGAAATTATGATCACGAGGATTACCCCAGGTGGTACAGTAAAGAGGAAAACTATCCTGAGCAATGCCATCATCTAATACCTGATGTCGTGCTTGATCAAAAGCTTCAAAGAGGAGACGTAAAGGTTCCACGAGGCCATCGAATTCCATTTCTACATCCACCACGAAGCCATCATATCCGGTCTGAGCCGCTCTGTACAAGGCTGCAGCCTGTCTTTCTTTGTTAGAATCATAGTTGTAAGACCAGCCCCATATTTCTACCCCCTCAGCATGATAACTTTCTACCAGTTCTGTATCTACGAGTTCTGGCCAGGCAAGACTGTCTATAGCGCCATCGGCGACTTTCATGTAGACCCGCTTTACATCCATGGCAGCAAGATTTCTTGCCAGTGTCTCATGGCTGAATCCAGTTTGTTCTATACGCCATACCCATACACCTAGTTGGTTACAGTCATCTTGCCCGCTTAGCAATAGGGTGCAACCAGAGAATAGTAGAACCAGAAAAAAAGTTCTAGGCCGAAACATTCACTTCCTTACCTAAGTAGATTAACTGATCCCCTTCATGGACGTCCATTTGCTGTGCTCCAGCAAGAATTACATCAAACTCGCTTGTTTCCACACGTTTTACAAATAGTGGAATAGCCTTCTCAGTACTATTTATCTTATTCAAGATAGCTAGCAGCTCATCTCTGTTTTGTAGCGGAACTTCATTGATGTTTGGATAATCACGTGCTACTTCTAGAAGATTGATAAAATCGTCTTTGTCAGAGAAAAGATTGGTTCCAGCGACTGTACCACCATTCTGCATTTCATTTACAGAAGTAAGCCTGTAAGCACCCTGCTCACCAAAGTCTTTGGTCAGGTTTTCCAAAGTATATTTATTTACTTCTGTACTTCCAGTCATAGCCATTAGGATTCCGACATCGTTCATATCTGGATTGTTAGTGAGGTCATCTTTATAGATATCTACGGTATAGGCACTGATACCTTCTTTTTGAGCTTTATCTATATTTCCAGTATTACTGTCTATGAGGATGACGTGTTTGCCATTGTCCTTGAGATATTTAGCTATTAGTCTAGAGGCTCTGTGCGCTCCTACAACCAGCATTCCGTTGCTCTTTTCGAGCAATACGCCAAGTAATTTAGCAATTAAGCCTGCACCAGTAGCATTGAGTATTACAGTACCCAGAACAATCATGAAAACAAGTGGTGTTATGTATTCTGCACCATGAATGCCTTCTGAGGCCAGTTTACTTCCGAATAAGGAAGCGATACCTGCGGCAACTATTCCACGCGGTCCTACCCAACTGACAAAAAGCTTTTCATTAGTCGTCAAAGACGATTTAGAGGTACTCAGAAAGACGCCAATAGGTCTGAGAAGAAATACGATGGCTGCAAACAGCACCCCGATTTTCCAATCTAATAACAATTCCAGTTCGCTGATATTCATATTTGCTGATAACAAAATGAACAGGATGGCTATCAAAAGGATACTAATAGACTCACCGAAATATATTATCTCGTTTTTATGGGGCATATCTATATTTCCTACCACCATACCTAAGACAACCACAGTCAGTAGTCCAGAATCAGGAACCAATAAATGACTCCCTACAAAGGCTGCCAGAACGAAAGCCAAAGTGAAAACAGTCAATAAATAATGAGGAACCCAGTGCTTTTGCAAGAATATCCTTAATAAATGCGCTAAGAAAAATCCCAGTGCAGAACCTACCAACGCAATCAACATGAAATGCTTAAAAGCTTCTGCAGAAAATGCACCTCCACCACCAAACTCTGGAGAATGTGTCAGATGTATAAATTCATATACAAGTACTGCAACTAAGGCTCCTATAGGGTCTATAAGTATACCTTCCCATTTCAGTATAGCTGAGATATTCCGCTTTAATGGGAGGTTACGAAGTATAGGTCCTATTACTGTAGGTCCCGTAACAATTATCAATCCTGAAAACAAGAAAGACATATCCCAGTGTAAGCCTACTATAAAGTGGGCAAGTGCCGCACCACCCAAGAAGGTGACAAGAGAGCCCAGAGTAATAAGGTTAATTATAGAAGGTCCGACACCTTTCAGCTCATCTCGCTGTAGACTCAGTCCTCCCTCAAAGAGTATAAGACCAATGGCCAATTCTACGAAATGAAACAAATGGGCTTCGGGAAAAATTCCTTTAGTACCATTCCAGACGGGTTCTAATAGCTTAGATCCATCTGCTGTAATCAGTGTAGAAAACGGTCCTACAGCCAATCCAATGAGTAATAAGGGTAAGATAGCAGGCACTTTGATTCGCCATGCAACCCACTGCGCTAAAATTCCTAAAATAATTACGCCACCTAATTCTAACATCTATCCAATAGTTTATTCCTCACGAATATACTTAGTTGAACAAACAATATCTTCTCTTAAGGCATACTAATTCAATGTTTTATAAATGTGGAATTGAAATAATACAAGTACCTCTACATGTCGTAAATGAGTGATAGACAGCAGATTAGCTTGTAGAAATCATATTATAAAAAGCCTAAATACAGCCCCTTTTGTGGCATAGTTTCTGCTCCATTTAGGCTGTAATGAATATTGAAGAGATAAATAGAAAACACTTTATGGAAACTGACATGTATTATCGTGTCGGTTATGGCTTGTCTTCCAAGCTCATTAATTTCTCCAATGGGATATTTACCCTAGAGATAGTCCTAAGTAAAAAGTGGCAAAAGAACCTTAATGCTACAGCTCAAGAGTTGGCTTATTTATGGAAAAACAGCCATGAAGAGTTAAATAAAGCTATCGGTTGCAAAATCTACTTTATTGATTCCAGAACCTACCATTACAAACAAGCCCTGATACATAGAGGCGTAAGGCCTGGATACGATGCTAAGAAAGGCATCATATTTAGAAAGGGCTACCTGAATTAAAAGTTAGTATAAGTATGAATATTAGCAGGGACTTCATTTTTGAGGTCTCTTCTTTTTTATTGCCTGTTATTCTTGGCGGCTGCTGAATAGACTATAATCCTATAAGTCTAGGTCTAGCTGGATTCCTCGCCTTTGCCTATCTTACGACCAAATTTTGCCTGATACCATGAATCTAACTACCCTTGACTGGCTGATAATTGCGGCCTTTTTTGCAGTGACACTTATTGTCGGACTGGTAGTTTCTAGAAGGGCCAGCAGTAACGTAAAGGAGTTCTTTCTATCAGGTAGAGATATGCCCTGGTGGTTATTAGGCATATCGATGGTCGCAACCACTTTTTCAGCAGATACTCCTAACCTAGTCACGGATATTATCCGAAATGATGGTGTAGCTGGAAACTGGGTCTGGTGGGCATTTTTGCTCACAGGTATGACTACAGTCTTTATTTATGCCAAGCTATGGCGGCGATCTGAAATTACAACCGACCTGGAATTTTACGAATTGCGATACAGTGGTGCAGAAGCGACTTTTCTAAGAGGATTTAGAGCCATATATCTAGGAGTCTTTTTCAATGTCATGATTATGGCCTCCGTTTTACTCGCAGGTATAAAAATAGGCGGCATCATGCTTGGTCTTTCTCCTGTACAGTCTGTTCTTATTGTCTCCTTCATAACAGTACTATATTCTGCCTTAGGAGGTCTCAGGGGGATAGTATTTACTGACTTTTTCCAGTTCGTGCTGAGTATGATAGGTATGGTCATAGCGGCAGCTTATATTATCAATCTGCCCGAAATAGGAAGTCTAGAAGCCTTAGTATCCCATCCTAATGTGACGCCAAAGACTTCTTTCTTTCCGGATTTCTCTGACCCTAATGTCGCTGTTCCGTTGTTTTTTATTCCATTGGCGGTACAGTGGTGGAGTATATGGTACCCAGGTGCGGAGCCTGGAGGCGGTGGCTACATCGCACAGCGTATGTTATCTTCCAAGAATGAAAAAGATGCAGTCAAGGCTACCTTGCTTTTCAATGTAGCACATTACGCTTTGCGCCCTTGGCCATGGATCTTGATTGCTTTGGCCTCTCTTATAGTCTTTCCAGAACTGGATAATATTAAGGATAGCTTTCCAGGAATAGACGATTCTATTGTAGCAGATGATATTGCTTTTCCAGCAATGCTAACACTACTGCCTGCAGGATTGGTGGGCTTAGTTATTGCTGCTTTGATCGCTGCTCTTATGTCTACTCTGAGCACCCATCTAAACTGGGGCTCTTCCTATGTTGTCCAAGATTTCTATCAGCGCTTTATAGATAACAATGCAAGCCAGCGGCAATTAGTCAATATAGGAAGACTAGCTACTGCACTACTTATGTTGCTTTCTGCTATCATGGCACTTTATCTAACCAATGCCATGCAAATTTTCGAAATTCTTTTGCAGATAGGGGCGGGAACTGGATTGCTGTTTTTGTTACGCTGGTTTTGGTGGCGAATCAATGCTTACAGCGAGCTCAGTGCAATGATTGTCTCGTTTTTGGTAGCATTTTATTTCGAATTTATATATGGTGGGACGTTGGAATCATACGAACGCATGGTGATAGGAGTTGCTATTACCACCTTTACCTGGTTAGTAGTGACTTTTATAACAAGACCTACAGATAAGAAGACTTTGACCAATTTTTATAGGAAGATAAGACCACATAATTTCGGATGGGCACCCGTGGCTGCAGTTGTAGATCAAGAAAGTGAGGAAACTCGAAAATCCTCATTGGGTGATGAGATATTGATGGTGTTCCTAGGTTGTGTAATGATATACAGTTTCCTATTCAGCACGGGCTATTTTCTCTACGGGAATATTACAGCTTGTCTAATGACTGGGGCTATTGCCTTGATAGCTGGCTTTTTGCTGAGCAAAATTTGGAGATAGTCTTACTTTTTTATTTCTAATTCTCTGATAACATTAAAGATAAGATTTGATTCATAGCCTCTAGAGGTAGCATATTTTATAGCTTTATCCTTGGCAATAATTGCACCCTTGGCTTCATGTTTTTGCAGCTGATTTTCTAGTATAAGTTTGACGGTATCTACATACTCTTGCTCATCTATTTCTTCTAGGCCTTTCTTGATACAGTAGTCGGAAATTTTTTTACCATAGAGTTGATAGCGAATTTTGTTTCTTCCCCATTTTTTCATTCGAAACTTACCTCTTGTATAAGACCGTGCATATCTTTCTTCATTGAGATAATCCTCACTTATGAGTTCTGCAATGATTTCCTCGAGGTCATCTCCATAGATTTTTATAGCTATCAACTTGGTTCTTACTTCTTGATGACACCTATCTTGGTAGGTGCAATATCGCTTTAGCTTCTCATAAGCTAACATTTGTGATACTTTCAATTAATAAAATTTGAAATATGAAGAGGGACTATTATATTGATCTTGATATTTTTTGATAATTAAAAGTAAACAATAAATTTTTTAGACAAATGGAAGAAACAGCGGAAGCAGTAACAGGGTTGGCAAAGTATGCTGACAAAGGGATAGATATGGCGATAGAATTTGCGCCTAAGTTATTATTGGCTTTGGTAACCTTAGTTATAGGTTTTTGGATTATAGGTAAGATCGTGAGTTTTGCTGGAAACGGGATAGCTAGATCAGGGATGGACGATACACTAGCTAAGTTCTTATCTTCACTTATCAGTATAGCTCTAAAGATAATGCTGCTCTTATCAGTTGCAGGAATGTTTGGAGTCAATACAACCTCATTTATAGCAATTTTCTCAGCTTTAATGGTCGGTATAGGAATGGCCTTAAATGGTACTATTGGTCATGTTGCATCAGGAATTATGCTTATGATTTTCAGGCCGTTCAAAGTAGGAGATCTAGTGAAAATAGGAGGGGGTGCTACCATTGGTACAGTAGACGCTATCAATGCTTTCAATACGACCTTAAAAACGCTAGATAACCAAAGGATCATAATTGCTAATAGTAATGTGACTGGAAATGATATAACTAACATATCAGGACAAGGCGAAGTAGGTGTAGAGCTCACATTCGGTATCGGATACGGTGATGACATCGATAAGGCAAGAAAAATTATTTTAGATGTCGGTAGTAGCTGCCCTTATATCCTTGATAGTCCGGAACAGGGAGTAGTTGTGGCAGAGCTAGGTGATAGCTCCGTAAATCTTGCAACAAGACCTTTCTGTAAAAGTGAGCATTACTGGGATACCTTGTTTTTCATGCAGGAAAATGTAAAGAAAGAGTTCGACAAGCAAGGAATAGGTATACCTTATCCTACTATGGATATAAATATGGTTCCAGCGAACTAGCATTAAGCTACATATAGCATTACAAAAACGGTCTTTCCCTTAGAGTAGAGACCGTTTTTTGTTATCAGCTCTGTCTTCTTTTTCTCAGTCAGTCCAGATGATTAGGCTTTTCTGAGACAGGCATAAAAATTATTATTGGCTATATTTACGTCAGTCCTTGAAATCAGAAAAACACATATCAAAGCCTAAAGCCTTACTCTTTTGGATTATAGGAATTTTCCTAATACTTCTTATAATTCTTATCCCCGCAGAGCTGCTGACGAGGGCATTTTCAGAGAGTACACCTTATTATAAGAAAGCTGAACTAGATGACCAGCTAGGATGGCGAACTAAGTCTTTCTATAAGGCTGAATATGAGGCTAGAATTAAAGGTGGTGGATCTTACAAGGTGGTCTATCAGACCGACAGTTTAGGATTTAGACCTTTTGGCGATCTTAACAGTACGAAGCAGAGGATATTTACTTTAGGAGATTCATATACACAGGCAGTAGAAGCAAACAATGGAAAAACTTACGCAGATTTTCTAGCTGATAGCTTGGACCTGGAGCTGTTTTCCTATGGTCAGGCTGGATATGGCACCTATCAGCAATATCTCTTTCTAGAAGAACATATAGATCTACTAGAGCCTGATATAGTAATTCTACAGGTATGTGATAACGACTTTATAGATAATTATGCTCCGTTAGAAATGCTTAGCTCCTATAAGGTAGGAGAAGAAAGACCTTATTTGCTTCCAAATGGAAAAGCAGTATTTAGAAGGCCGTATCCTTTATGGCAAAGGATAAATGATAAGTCTAAGTTCCTCAAGTTAATTAGGAAAAAATTCCAGACTTCTTTTGATGCTAGTAAGAGTGCTCAGTATTATATAAATGAACAAGGATTAGATTACGAACCCTATAAGGTAAGTTGGGATATCACAAAAGACTGCATGGCGAAAATCAAAAACCTAACTGAGGCGAAAGGAATTCCTTTAGTAGTATTAATAGCTAGCCATTTTGAACCATATGCAACTGATATGCATAGTCTTTGCAAGCCCCATAATATTCCTTGTCTTTCGGGTCCAGCTAATTATGTAAAGCAGCAGGAACAAAGTAATCCAGCTGTCAGAACTGCAGATGGGTATCACTGGACTGAATTGGGACATGAGATGATCGCAGTTCAGATGCAAGACACCATAAGATCTATATTACGAACCCAGCAGAATTAAGCGATCTGAAAATACTAGGCATATCTGCATATTATCATGATGCTGCTGCAGCACTTATAGATGGCAATAGAATCATAGCTGCTGCTCAGGAAGAGCGGTTTACCAGAAAGAAACATGACCCTTCCTTTCCTGTCCATGCTATACGATATTGTCTGGAAGAGGCAGGATTAGAAATAGATGACTTGGATGCTATTGCCTTCTATGACAAGCCCATGCTCAAGTTCGAACGGTTACTGGAAACTTATTATGGATTCTCACCTAAAGGATTGGCTTCTTTTATACAATCAGTTCCAGTGTGGGTGAAAGAAAAATTATTCTTAAAAAAACGTATCCGGTCGGGTCTAGAGGAAGTTTCTAGTTACGACAAGAAATCGCTGAAATTACTATTTCCTGAACACCATCTTTCTCATGCCGCTAGTGCATATTATCCATCCCCTTATAATGAAGCTGCAATATTAACTATAGATGGAGTAGGAGAGTGGGCGACTATTTCTCTATGTCACGGCAAAGGAAATAAGATAACGGTACTAAAGGAACTGAATTTCCCCCATTCCCTCGGTCTGCTGTATTCTGCCTTCACTTATTTCTTGGGATTTAAAGTGAATTCTGGAGAGTATAAAATGATGGGTCTTGCACCATATGGCAACCCTCAGTCAGAGCAATACAATACATTTAAGAAAATTATCAAGGAAAAATTAATAGATCTCAAAGATGACGGTTCTGTCTGGCTAGATCAGTCTTACTTCAATTATTCCACTGGACTACGGATGGTTTCTGATAGAAAGTGGGAACAACTTTTTGGTATACCGAAAAGGGTTGCGGAGGAAAAGCTGACTATGGCACACATGAATTTAGCCCTGGCCATCCAGCACATAACAGAGGAGGTTGTACTCAATCTGGCAAAAACTGTCAGGCAGCTAACGGACAGTCCTAACTTATGTCTTGCAGGTGGTGTTGCACTTAATTGTGTTTCTAATGGTAAATTGTATGACTCTGGTATCTTTGAGAATGTTTTTATTCAGCCAGCCGCTGGAGATGCAGGCGGTGCTCTAGGTGCTGCCCAAGCTGCTTCCCACATTTATTTCCAACAAGATCTAGACACGAAAAATGGAGACCTTATGCAGGGGTCTTATTTGGGGCCAAGCTATTCTGATAAAGAAATAAAACAGGCTATCAAAAAAATGAAAGCCCCTTTTGTCAAGTATGATTCTGTATCTGAGTTGACTAAGAAAACAGCGGAACTTATCTCTACAGGGAATGCAATAGGATGGTTCCAAGGTAGGATGGAATTCGGTCCGAGGGCACTGGGCAACAGAAGTATCATTGCAGATCCTACTAATCCTGAAATGCAAAGAAAGCTTAACCTGAAAATTAAATACAGAGAGAGTTTCCGACCTTTTGCACCGTCTGTCTTGGAAGAGGACATTTCAGACTACTTTGAGCATGATGATATCTCGCCATATATGTTACTGGTAAAGCACGTGAACAAGGATAGGTCCATAGCACCCCCAGATGATTATCACGAATTAAGTATAAAAGATAAGTTAGCGGTCATGCGGTCTGATCTGCCTTCTATTACACATGTAGATTATACTGGAAGGATCCAGACTGTGCATAAGGAGACTAATCCTCGTTACCATCAGCTCATTTCAGAGTTCAAAAAGCTTACCGGTTGCAGTGTGATTATCAATACTAGTTTCAATGTAAGAGGAGAACCTATTGTCTGTACGCCGATGGATGCGCTTAATTGTTTTAAGTTTACAGAAATGGATTATCTTGTCATTGGTAATTATATACTGGATAAGCGGGAACAGAATTTTGATGTGGATAAGAAGGCTCATATAGAGCAATTTGAACTAGACTAAAACTATACTTGTGGAGTTTCTAAAAGATTTATTTCTTTTTCTTAAAGAGCGGAAAAAATGGTGGTTGGCTCCTATTATCATTATTATGTTGCTCGTAGGTGCACTTTTAATTTTTGCTGAAAGTAGTGCTGTTGGCTCATTTGTGTATACACTTTTCTGATGAGGAAGACCGAAGAGACCAGAGGCCATGACTATGAAGTCTTACTTAGTATAGTTTTGTTTCTGATGATTTTGTATTTTTTTAGCAGAAACCGATTTGCCTATGCAAACTGGTTCTTATATATATCTTTTGGTTTAGGCTTTTTCTCACTCTTGTCAAAGTCATTTGCTAAGGTTCTTACTCTAGCCTGGGGTAAGTTGATGGCTGCTATAGGCTTCATAAATTCCAGAGTACTATTATCTATTATTTTCTTCTTAGTACTCTTGCCAGTATCACTCTTGTCGAAGTTGTTCAGAAAAGATTTGTTGCAGCTTAAGAAAAAGGAGAGCTCTTATTTTATAGAACGTAACTATACTTTCGAGCCTAAAGATTTAGAGAATACTTGGTAAAGGTCAGCTAGAAAACCCTCTTTTTATGTAGGAAGATATATTGTTGATTATGTCTTCCTCGGGGTTATGTGTGACACCATTCCATCCTGCAGCTTTGCAAGCTGCTATGTTTACTTCCATGTCATCTATAAATAGAATAGACTCTGGCTTTACGTCTAGGTCAGAAGTGACGTAATCATAAATTTCTCTATCCGGCTTGCGCAGTTTTATAAGATGCGAATAGTATACTTTGTCAAAATAGTCGGCATGAAAATCTTCTATATGGAGGACATTTTTCACATACTTGTGAATGTCTTTTTCATGGAGGTCATTAATATTACTTAGTAAAACAACGTTGTAGTTCTTTCTAAGTTCAGCTACCATCTGAAGTCTGCTGAGTGGTAATTCTCCCAATACCTCATTCCAAGCAGATATTATTTCTCTGACTTCTGCTTCCGGTTTGTATTGCTGTAAATGCCACAGAAAAGCTTCCGTATTTATCTGACCTCTTTCGTAGCGGAATAAATGTTCTTTTGTTTTGTCTGGAAGTCCTTTAGAAAAGTCTTGACCCAGCACCTTGTAAAATGTACTGAAGCACTTCGGATAGTCTAAGTTTATTAGGACATTGCCGAAGTCAAAGATTAGTGTTCTTTTTTCCTTGTCTATCAACTTACAAAATGTGATTTACATTGCATTTTTCTGTTACTGTGCTGGCTACATCTTCGATCTTTATTCTCTTTTGTTCTAGAGTATCTCTGTCTCTTATTGTCACAGTATTATCTTCCAAAGTTTCAAAATCTATCGTGATAGAGTACGGTGTGCCTATAGCATCTTGCCTTCTATAACGTCTTCCTATAGCATCTTTTTCATCGTATTGGCAAAGTACATGTGCACTTAGTTTTTTAAAGACGTCTTTAGAGGCTTTTACCAGTTCTTCTTTATTCTTAAGCAATGGCAGTACGGCTGCCTTTACAGGAGCAATACTCGGATGTAGTTTCATAACCGTTCTGGTAGATTCTTTACCTTCTGCATCTGGCACAGTTTCTTCTTGTAACGACTGGCCTATTTGTGAGAGGAACATTCTGTCACAGCCTACTGAGGTCTCTACTACAAATGGAACATAACTTTCATTGATAGTAGGGTCAAAATATTGCATCTTTTTTCCAGACAATTCCATGTGACTCTTCAGGTCAAAATCAGTTCTGGAATGAATGCCTTCCAGCTCACGGAAACCAAACGGAAATTTGAATTCTATATCTACAGCAGCATTGGCATAATGTGCGAGGTTGTCATGGTCATGGTACCTAAGGTTTTCGGCTGGCGTACCTAGTGCCTTATGCCATTCCAGTCTTGTTTGCTTCCAGTAGTCATACCACTTCATTTCTTCGCCTGGCTTCACAAAAAATTGCATTTCCATTTGTTCGAACTCTCGCATTCTAAAAATGAACTGACGGGCAACTATTTCATTACGGAAGGCCTTTCCTATTTGTGCAATACCAAATGGTAATTTCTGTCTGGTAGATTTCTGTACGTTCAGAAAATTGACAAAGATTCCTTGCGCGGTTTCTGGTCGCAGATATATTTTTCCTTCTTCTCCTGCAATTGCACCGAGCTGGGTGGAAAACATGAGGTTAAACTGTCTTACATCGGTCCACTCTCTAGACCCACTTTCTGGGCAGGCTATTTCTAGTTCCTCTATTAGGGCGCCTAAGCCCTCCATGTTCTCATCTTTCATGTGCTGATTCATGGTCTGGATAGCGTAATCTATTTTTGCTTGTCGATCTAGAATACGACCGTTCGTTTCTCTGAATTGTTTTTCGTCGAAAGCATCCCCAAATTTCTTTGCTGCCTTGACAACATCTTTTTGAATCTTGGCTTCTATCTTCTCTGCATATCCTTCTATCAGCTGATCAGCTCGGTATCTCTTTTTAGAATTCTTATTATCTATCATGGGATCATTGAAGGCATCCACATGACCAGAGGCTTTCCAGGTTTTCGGGTGCATAAAAATCGCGGCATCTAGTCCGACAATATTCGCATGCATTTGCACCATGCTTTTCCACCAGTATTGTTTGATGTTATTCTTTAGTTCTACTCCGAGTGGTCCGTAGTCATAAGTAGCTGATAAGCCATCATAGATCTCACTAGACGGAAAGATGAAACCATATTCCTTACAATGAGCGATAAGATTCTTAAAATCCACGTGTATTATTTTTTTTCGTTAAGGATGCAAAAGTACAAAAGGCTTAGTTATCATTAAGACGAATAGTTGTCTATTGGCTAAGTTCTCTTGCTCTGTTAAAGGCCGCTTTATAAGCAGCTCCCAATTTATTGTCTATTTTATTTTGTTCAAAGGAGTTCAGAGCAGCTTCTGTAGTACCACCTCGCGAAGCTACTTTCGAAATCCACTGCTCGCAACTGAAGTTATTCTTATTGAATAAATCGATGGCACCTTTAAAAGTATTATAAGCCATCAGTTCGGCCTCGGATTGGTTAAAGCCCAGCTCTTGAGCAGTTTTTATAAGAGAATTGATATAAAAGAAGACATAGGCGGGTCCAGAGCCAGATATTGCAGTAGAAGCATCTATTAGCTTTTCACTATCGACGTAGATGGTTTTACCTGTAGAGTTAAGAATGTTCTGCACCATAACTAATTCTATTC